>JAEXOD010000016.1 GCA_023447335.1 Bacteroidota bacterium | reverse complement strand
GTCAACAGGCAGCTCAAGGAACATCGTTAGGATTGCTCTTACCTCCCGTAGGCATTTTAGCTGTAATAAATTACTATAACAAGGGATTTGTAAACGTTAAGGCGGTAATTATAATGGCGGCTGCGTTTTTAATTGGAAGTTATTTCTCTTCTAAATTTGCGACCGAATTGCCCGAAGCTGTATTAAAAAAGATTTTTGCTGTTTTTTTAGTTTTTTATGCAGCCAAACTATTCTTTGGTAAATAAAACTATCTCATATCCACAATCTTCACACCTTTTGGCGGAGAAAAAGTAAATTTATATTGTGATAAATCCGTAATTACTTTATTGTCATTCAGCTCCAAAATATATGTAACATCGTTAGTATCTGTGATAACCACTTTCCTAATAAAATAATTTTCATCGGCATAAACTTCGGCAGAACTGAATTCCAAATCGTAACTTTTAGGGATTAGTTTTATTGCATTGGGGAATTTTTCATCTTTTATTATTGTAAGTTTGCACAGTTCGGGTACTTTAAATAAATACCTATCAATAGAAAACGATGATGCCTCGTCTTCCGTATTGCTAATTATTACTCGTTTTTGGTTTGGTGTATAATTCCAAACCGATTTACCGTCCGAAGTTATTTTGAAGTTTTTAGTCTCAACAATATATTTATCTCCGTATGCAAAAACAAATTTACCAGACAAACTACTTTTCTTTTTTGTATTATCAGCAAATGACTGCTTAAAATTACAAGAAAATCCTGCTGTTTCTTTAACCTTATTCTGCATTAATTTTAATATAGTCTGCGGATTTTGGGCAAACATAATAATCGGTAATAATACAAAAAATAATATTCTTTTCATAATTATATCGTTTTCATTATTGCATCTAATTCATCATAACTGCTAATATTTATTACTCTTTTTCCGCCGTCTGCAGCCGTAACTACACCGGCTTGTTCAAGCTGATCCATAATTCTGGCAGCTCTTGCATAACCTAATTTAAGCTTACGCTGAAGCAAAGAAACGGATGCTTGGTTGTTGTTCATTATACATAATGCTGCTTCTTCAAACATAGGGTCTAAATCAGAAAGCATACTTTCACCTCCGCCTCCCTTAGTTGCAAGTACAGATGGAAGTAAATATCTTTTTGAAAAGCCCTGTTGAGCATAAACATAATTAGTAACATCCTCAACTTCATCTGTAGATACAAATGCGTTTTGAATACGAACCGGTTTAGGATAACCTGCCGGAAGATATAACATATCTCCTCGTCCCAACAATTGTTCTGCTCCGTTCATATCCAATATAGTACGACTATCAATTTTAGTTGCAACTTGATATGCTATACGAGCACTAAAATTGGCTTTAATAACACCTGTAATAACATTTACAGAGGGTCTTTGGGTAGCTACAACTAAATGAATACCTACCGCTCGTGCAAGTTGTGCTATTCGGGCAATAGGTTCTTCAACTTCTTTACCTGCAGTTATCATTAAATCTGCCAACTCGTCAATAATTACAACTATATATGGCAACCTATGATGTTTAATTGTCTCTGTATCAAACGGTTTCCGTTTAGGATCTGCAATTTTTTTATTATATTCCAAAATATTCCTTGCCCCGGCTTTAGATAACATATCATATCTTTTTTCCATTTCTAAAACGGCAGCTTTAAGTACAATTAACGCATTAGACGGAGTAGTAATAATTTCTTCATCCAAATCCGGTGAAACAGCTAAATAATGCTTATTTAATCTTTGATAAAATGAGAGTTCTATTTTTTTGGGGTCAATAATTACAAACTTAATATCACCCGGATGTTTTGTATATATCAAGCTCATTATCATCATATTAATACCTACACTTTTACCGCTTCCGGTAGAACCGGCTACCAATAAGTGAGGAATTGTAGATAAATCGGCAATATGAATATCTCCGTTAATTTCCTTACCGAATGCTAACGGTAAATTCCCTTTATATTCTCTTAGTTTTTCTAATACAGAGCGTGCACTTACCATAGACGCCGTTGCATTAGGAATCTCAACTCCTATAGCACTTTTACCCGGAATAGGAGCAATAATTCTTATACCTCTTGCAGCCAAAGCTAGCGCTATATCGTTTTCTAAACTTACTATACGACTTATTTTTACACCGGGCGATGGAACTATCTCATACATGGTAACAACCGGTCCGGGATGTACTTTTATATCTTCAATCTTAATATCGAATAAAGCAAGTTTTTCTGTTAATAATTCGGCATTACGTTTTAATTCCTCATCCGAAATATTAGCACCGTCATTCGGATACGTGATAAATTTTTCCAAAGGAATCGGCTTAAAATTAATCTCTTCTTCCCATTGGTCAGGAAGTTTAGCTTCCTTTTTAATTTCTTTTGCTAAATCTATTTGCGGTAAATCATCTGCTAATTTTATATCTTCATCATTATTAGGAACTAATGCATTATCCTTTTTTGATGTATCGCTTTCTTTTTCTTTTTTTGGTTTTTCAATATTCTTTATAACTGTTTCAATTGATTTTTCTTCGGCTTTTTTATCGTTCTCTTTTCTTATAATTTCTATTCGAGTATCTTCTTCCTCCTCCTCGTCATCACCAAAAGCCTCTTTCAGAACATTTAATCTTGTTTTTGGTTTTACGGCTTCTTTTAAATCTTTAATTTTATCAAGATTTTTCTTCGAATCGTCAATGTCTTCTTTTTTATCTTTCCCGTTATTTTTTTTCTTTTCTACTTTTTCATCTTCCGTATCCGTTTCTTCATTTTTTTCAATTAAAACATCACTCCATAAATATTTAAACCAACTGATAATTTTAGAATAATTAATATCAAAAGTTAAAAATACTGTTAAAAATATTGCAAAAAAGAAAAATATTATTCCCCCTAATCCACCCAATAAAAATCCGACTGATTGCCCTAAGAAATCACCTATTTTGCCACTAAGTTCTTTAGCATCCGAGAAAATACCGAACTTAAATCTTACTAACCCCATAAATGAAGAAAGTAAAATTCCCATTGAAAGCAAAAAGTTGGATAGAGTTAGAATAATTTTGTTTTTTTGTTTAATAACAATCGAGTACCCAAACAAAAATAAAACAACCGGTAAAAAGACTGAGAAAACTCCTATTGTATTATTAATCAGAAAATCTGATGTGTATGCACCAAATATACCCAACCAATTAGAAGTATTTTGCTGCCTTTCGGCAAATTCGGCATCCGGAGCAAAAGACCCCGTAAAATCAGTCCACCAACTAACTAAGTGTGCACTATCTTTTCTGGCATACGAAAGTATGCTGAAAAAAAACAGAAGAGATAGTATAAGAAGAAAAAGCCCCACAATCTTTTTCTTTTTGTCGGGGCTTATTATATAATTAGATTCATCAGTATTATTATTTTTCTGCTTATTTTTAATTGCCATCTTTTGTCACTATTTAAGTACGTAAAGTTTCAATTACTGAATTTGGAAGTAATTTAATTGAACTTGAATCGAACACCGGTATTGCTTCAATACTATTTAACTTAGCAGCAAATTTTAAATCATCGACAAAACCGTTTTCAGCCAATACTTTGCCGTGATCACACTCTTGCAGCATCTTAAGCACCTTTTTAGAATATTGTTTAGCAAGTATAAAGGCTGCATTACCGCCGTCATTTAATGATATATCTTCTCGAAGTTTAGATATCTCGCTTATTAACATTCCTGCACAAACTGCATCTTCTAAACTAAACATACCATTATTTCCTGAACAAACTATTTCAATATCCGTTCCTAATGATAAAAGATATTTTGCCGATATCTCTAAGTTTGCAAACGAACAACAAATAACTGTCTTTGCAAATTTAGCTTTAACAATTGCCTTACTTCCGTTTGTAGTATAAATAATTATTGATTTATTCTTGACAATATCTTCAGTGTATTCGCAAGGCGAATTGCCAAGACTAAATCCTTCAATTTTTTTTGTGTGTCTTTCACCGCCAAGCAAAGTATGACTTCCGGAAAGTTTCATAGCAAATTCAATACTGCTAACCGGAATTACTTCCTTAGCGCCGTTAATTAATGCAGCAGAAATTGTAGTCGTAGCGCGAAGTACGTCAATAACTGCTACAGTCAAACCGTTAAAATATAACTCGTCACTATTATTATGTGTTAAAAATACGTTTATTTTCATTTTGTTATAAAGGGTAATTTTACAATTTTAGCAGGAATTTCTTTACCTCTAATCAAAAAGTTAATTATATTGCCTTCAACAGCATGTTCAATATCAACATACCCCATGGCAATTGCTTTTTCTAAAATCGGGCTAACTGTACCGCTGGTTACAAATCCCACTACTTGACCGCCTACAGATAACTCGTAATTATGTCTTGGAAATACTTTTTCGTCACTAACTAAAGCAACAAGTCTTCTTTTAAAACCTTCTTGTTTTACTTTTTTCAGAACATCAATTGCAATAAATTCTTCTTTTTTAAGTTTAGTAATCCAACCTAAACCTGCCTCTAAGGGATTCGTCGATTTATCAATATCGTTACCGTATAAACAAAAGCCCATTTCTAATCTTAAAGAGTCTCTTGCACCTAATCCTACCGGTTCAATTCCAAACTCTTCGCCTGCTTCAAAAACTGCATTCCATACTTTTTCGGCTGCTGATTCATTGCCTTTGAAGTATAATTCATAACCTAATTCTCCGGTATAACCGGTACGAGAAACTATCATATCTACTCCGGCAATATTTGCAAAGAAGAAGTGATAATATTCTAAGTCAATCGGTTTATCGCATATTTTCGAAATGGTCTTTTTACTAAAAGGACCTTGAACGGCTAATAATGAATATTCATCACTCTGGTCATCTATTTCAACACCAAATGAATTATTTTCGACCATCCAATTATAATCTTTATCTTTGTTTGAAGCATTAACAACTAATAGGAATTCTTTTTCATTTATCCTATATACTAATAAATCGTCAACAATACCACCGTCAGGATAACACATAGCACTATACTGCACCCTACCGTCAGTTAAAACAGCAGCATCGTTAACAGTAATATGTTGAACAAAATTTAATGCTTTTTCGCCTCTTATAAAAATCTCTCCCATGTGCGAAACATCAAACACTCCGACTTTGTTTCGAACAGCTTTATGTTCGTTAATAATGGAATGGTATTGCACTGGCATTTCAAATCCTGCAAAATCGACTAATTTTGCACCCAATCTTCTGTGAATCTCTGTAAAATTTGTCTTTTTCATTAATTACTCTCACTCAACTGTTAGTCTAAAAAATTAAAAACAACCTTTAAAGTTGTAAAAATTTACACTAAAACTCAAATAAAATCTTCCGTTATATCCTTACCGTTCGGTTCTTCTAAAAAGTGAAACCGTTGTACGTCGACCTTTATATCAACTATTAACTTAATAATTACAAAATTTTTAAGCATAAGTTTTCGTAGAGGACTAAAAAAGCCTTCATTCAGTTTTTCGGCCAATAGAGGATTAACACGCAAATAAATTTTCTTTTTTGAACTTTGATTACTAAACTTTTTAACCCATTCTTCAATTTCATGAATCAAATGAGATCTTCTAGTTAATAACCCGGTTCCGTGACAATAAGGACATTCTTCATTAAATGATTGAATTATATTCTCTCTAATCCTTTGTCTTGTAATTTGCATCAAGCCAAAATCAGTCATTGGTAACATTGCTACTTTAGCTCTATCCTTTTTAAATTCTTTTTTTAATTCATCATAAATCTTCTTTCGGTTTTTATCATCTTCTAAATCAATAAAATCTACCACAATAAGACCGCCGATATCACGTAATCTTAGTTGCCTAACTATTTCTCGTGCAGCTTCCAAATCTGTTTTAAGTGAATTAAGTTCTTGCTCTTTTTTAGCCGCATACCTACCGCTATTTACGTCAATAACAAACATTGCCTCTGTGTGGTCAATAACTATATGACCGCCGCTTGGCAAAGGTACCTTTCGTCCCATAAGTGCTTTAATTTGTTCTTCTACCTTATATTCCTCAAATACCGGTCTTTCGCCTTTATAAAATTCTACTTTGTTAACAAGTTCGGGTTGTATTAGTTTTAAATAACTTCTAATTTCCCTAAATAACTTCTTAGTATCTATTATTACCTTATTAACATCAGGCGTAAACAAATCTCTAATTACGCTATTAGTAGTATCTAAATCCTTGTAAAGTAGTGTAGGAGGATCTTCTTGTTTTGCATTCTCTTCTATCTCCTTCCATGTCTCAACCAAATATTTCAAATCACTTTCTAATGATTCTTCCGTCTGGTCAAGTGCTGCCGTTCTAATAATTAAACCGCAATTTTTAGGAATAATACTTCGGGCAAGTTTTCTTAGTCTTCTTCTTTCTTTAAAATCATTGATTTTTTTCGAAATACCGATTTTATTATCATATGGTAAAAGAACACAAAATCTACCGGGAACAGAAACACTTGAAGTAACTCTTACCCCTTTATCCTTTACGGGTTCTTTGATAATCTGAACTAATATTTCTTCTCCTTTTTTTAATTTAGGAGAATGATCAGATCTTTGCTCTTTTTTGTCTTTAATGTCCTCGTCTTCCTTTAAATCATCGTCATCATCGTCATCATCTTCAGAATTTTCTTCCAATACTCCTTGAAGTGATTCCAACCTTTCCCCTATATCCGAAAAATGCAGAAAAGCATCATGTTTTAACCCTATATCTACAAATGCAGCTCGTATTCCCGGCAAAACTCTAGCAACTCTCCCAAGATAGATATCGCCGACCATCCTCTCTTTCTCTGCATTGTCCACAAAAAAATCAACCAGATTTCCGTCTTCAGTTATAGCCACCCTTGTGGATGAAGCGGATGAGTTGATTATTATTAATTTTTCCATTTCTCACTCTAAAATTAAGCGGATTTAACTTCCGATTAACAAATCATCGTTTAACCAAAAGATAATCCTCTCTTTAAACTTTTTATCTATTATACTTAAATCTTCATTATCGTAAATTTTATTTTTGATATTTAAAACATGTAAATCAAGATATTCTAATATACTATGAATATCGTTAAAAGAAAATATTTTATTTAATAAAACAGAAATTCCGTCAAAAAATCTTAAATACCATACAATATTTTTTTTAATTTTTGGCAGTGCATTAACTTCGTTATATTCTCTGTTTAATAAATTTATATGTAATTTTAATATTTCATATACTTTGTCTATACTCGGAATTTCCGGAACAATTCCTGTTTCAAAGTATAATTTTGTTCTTTCAATTAAAAACGGGTTACCTATTATTCCCCTAGCAAGCATTACTCCGGCACAACCGGTATACTCTAAAAAACTTTTTATATCTTCGGGTGTAAATAAATTACCATTCCCTATAATAGGTATTTTAACGCTTTCAACAACTTTTTTTATTGCAGTCCAGTCAGATTCGGTATTATATTTATCATCTCGTGTTCTTCCGTGAACTGTTATTAAAGATGCACCTGCACCTTCGGCAATTTTTACGTTCTCATAAATATTAATCTTATTTTTATTTTTACCGAGACGTAATTTTACTGATACAGGAATACCCTCACTCTTTTTAACCATTGATTTTATTATCTTTTCCAATAAAAACGGATCATCTAATAAAGAAGCACCTAATTTTTGATTTATAACTTTTTGAGCAGGGCATCCGCAGTTAAGATCAATCAAATCAGGTTTTAATCTAATAATTTGAGAAACAAAATCTTCTATTACTATTGGGTCGTTCCCTAAAATTTGAACCCCTATCGGTTTCTCCTCTCTTGCAAATACTAAGTACCTAAGTGAATCAAATTGATTAGAAACAGCTCCTTTGGCACTAACCATTTGAGTAAAAGTTAAGTCCGCACCAAACATTTTATTTATTTTTCTGAAAGGTGCATCGCTAACATCTGCCAATGGAGCGATTATTATTTTATTCTTAATATCTTGTGAAACAAAACTCAAATTATATTCCTTTTAAATAAAAAAAAGAGAAAATCTCATAATCATCGGTATTTTTAATTTTATCAGACTGCTTATTACAAATTAATCTCTTAGAAATTAATTATTCACCCCTCTCTCTTAAAACAATCGAGAGAGGGGATGAGTTTTCAATTTTAGTTTCGGAATTATTAAGTATCCTTTAAAAGGTCTATCTTCTAAAAATTCCGATAACAATCTGTATAAACAACAACTTTACGAGAATATTTCTCTAAAAATATTAGTCTTCGGTGTTAAAATCGGCTTTAAATTCAATACCTTCAACTACACTTTCTTCGCTAACACCTGTTTTGGCTTTTTCTTCTTCCATAACAGCTTTACGAGATAAGCTAAGTTTACCGTTTTCCATTTTTAATAATTTAACGGAAATTAATTCGCCTTCTTTTAAAACATCGGATACTTTATTAACACGTTTAGTATCTATTTGAGACACGTGCAACAATCCTTGCGTGCCGGGTAAAATTTCAACAAACGCACCAAAATCAGTTATCTTAACAACTTTACAATTTTCGTAAACTTCACCTATTTCAGGTTCTGCTGTTAAACGTTTAATGAAATTTTTAGCTTTATCAGCCGCTTCACGACTAGGGGCAGCAATATTAACTGTTCCGCTATCATCAATAAATATTTCAACGTTAAATTCTTTTTGAATACCTTGTATAACTTTTCCGCCCGGTCCAATTACTGCACCGATTTTATCGGTTCTAATTTTCATAGAAATTAAAGACGGAGCATATTGAGATACTTGTGTATTTGGTTCTGCAATAGCTTCTTTCATTAAACGAAGTATATGCAATCTTCCTTCTTTAGCTTGAGCTAAAGCTTTTTCCATAATTTCAAAAGAAATACCTTGTATTTTGATATCCATCTGAATTCCGGTTACACCGTTTTCACTTCCTGCTACTTTGAAGTCCATATCACCTAAGTGATCTTCGTTTCCCAAAATATCTGTTAATATTGCATATTTATCGTCTTCTTTAATAAGACCCATTGCAATACCGGCAATATGTGTTTTTACGGGAACACCACCGTCCATTAACGCCAAACATCCTGCACAGACGGTCGCCATAGAAGAAGAGCCGTTTGATTCCAAAATATCGGAATTAATACGAATTGTGTAAGGGAATTTTGATTCATCGGGAACAATATATTTTAACGAACGTTCTGCCAAATTACCGTGTCCCACTTCTCGTCTTCCGGTACCGCTATATCTGCCTGTTTCACCTACAGAAAAAGGAGGGAAATTATAATGTAATAAGAAACGTTTTTTGTATTCTGCTTGTAATCCGTCAATAACTTGTTCGTCATTTTTTGAACCTAAAGTTAAAGTGGTTAAACTTTGTGTTTCACCTCTTGTGAATAACGAAGACCCGTGAGTTCTTGGCAACAATCCGGTTTCAATACTAATCGGTCTAACTTGAGTTGTATTTCTTCCGTCCAATCTTAATCCTTCTTCCAAGATTCTTTTACGCATTAAATCTTTTTCCATATCATGCATTAAAGTTTTAATAACGCCTTCTTGTTCGGGATATTTTTCTGCCAATGCAGCACAAACTTCTTCAGTTAATTCTTTATTTTTTTCTGCTCTAACTTCTTTGCTTAAAACAGTTGATACAATAGTTTTAAATTTATCATAAGCAAGTGCATTTACATCAGCAACTAAGTCGGCATCAAATTCTTCTTTAGCAACAACCATTTTCGGTTTACCGCATTCAGCAGCAAGTTCATTAATAGCAGTTACTATTTTTTTGATTTCTTCATGTGCAAATTTTAAAGCTTCTAAAATATCACTTTCTGAAACTTCTGTAGCTTCGCCTTCCACCATCATAATAGATGTAGTTGTTCCGGCTATAACTAATTCAAAATCACTTTTTTCAAGTTCTTCAAAAGTGGGATTTACAATAAATTTACCGTCAATCCTTCCAACTCTTACTTCACCAACAGGTTCTAAAAACGGAATATCGGATATTGCCAAAGCTGCAGATGCACCAACGGCTCCTAACACGTCTGCATCGTTTTCGCCGTCAAACGAATAAACAAATGCAATAACTTGTGTTTCATTTTTAAATTCTGAAGGGAATAGAGGTCGAATAGGCCTATCGATTAATCGAGAGGATAATACTTCTTTATCGCTCGGTTTTCCTTCTCGTTTCAAAAATCCGCCGGGAATTTTACCGGCTGCAAATGCTTTTTCTCTATATTCAACCGACAACGGAAAAAAGTCAACGCCTTCCATTGGTTCCGAAGCAGCAACAGCAGCAACAAGTACCATTGTATCACCGTATCTAACCATAACAGATCCGTTAGCTTGTTTTGCTAATTTCCCTGTTTCAATTGTTAGCTTTTTACCGCCTATTTCAACTTCTTTAGTATATACCATTAAGTTTGCCTCTTACTTTCTAATGTTAAGTTCTTTTATAATTGCTCTATATCTTTCAATATCGCGTGAAATTAAATAATCTAATAATCTACGGCGTTTACCAACTAACATCATCAAACCTCTTCTTCCTGCATGGTCTTTTTTATGTGTTCCGAAATGTTCGGTTAATTGGTTAATGCGTGTTGTTAATAATGCAATCTGTACTTCAGCTTTACCGCTGTCTTTTGGGTCGTTGCCGTATTTTGCTATAATTGCGGCTTTTTCTTCTTTTGTAATAGACATTGTACTACTCCTATTTGTTTTACGATGTAATTCCAGTTTTCACCGAAATCAATTAATTAGTTGTTTCAATATTTAAATAATTTCTTATTGTTGATCTGTCTAAATATAATTGTTCTATCAAATCTTCTTTTTTAGTAAAATGTACTTCATCTCTAATAAAATCATATACGGTTACCAATACGGTATCACCGTAAATTTCTCGGGTAAAATCAAATAAATTGATTTCAATTATTTTATTAGGTAAATTATCAAATGTAGGTCTAGTGCCTACATTCATCATTCCAAAATACTCTCGTCCTCTAACTATACAAGTAACGGCATAAACTCCGTTAAAAGGAATAATTTTTTCATCGGCAATTTTTAAATTTATTGTCGGAAAACCTAATTCTCTGCCTCTTTTACTCCCCTCAACTACAACCCCTTCAAACTGAAAATGCCTACCTAAATACGCATTTGCAATTTCAAGTTCCCCTCTATTAATTAAATTTCTTATTAACGAGCTACTTATAGTTTCTTCATTAATAACCAAAGGGGGCACCGCAATTACAGAAAAATTATTCTCTTTGGCAAGCGTTAATAATTTGGTTTCGTCCCCTTCCCTGTCTTTCCCAAATCTATGATCATGTCCTATCAAAAAATATTTTACGTTAAGTTTTTCGATTATATATTTTTTAATAAATTCTTCGTAACTTATTTTAGAAAACTCTTCGGTAAAATTTATTACCATTATATTTTCTATTCCGTATCGCTCCAAAATCTCTAACTTTTCCTTTAATGTAGTTAGTACTTTTACTTCATCCTTCTTTCCTAAAACTCGTCTAGGATGAGGCTCAAAAGTAACCAACACATGTATCAAATTTGTTTTGTAAGATACTTGCAGCAATATTTCAATTAGTGATTTATGGCCTTCGTGAATACCGTCAAAAGTTCCTACAGTAACAACCGTACCACGTGAAAAGTCTATATCAGTATTTTCAGAAAAAACATTTGTTTTTATCATATTTAACAAGTTAATTTGTTTTCATAAAATCATAAAATTCAGTGATAGTAAATGCATCATCCACCGAATATTCACCTATTGCAGTTCGTCTTAAATCCAACAAATAACCTCCGCATCCAAGTTTCTCTCCAACATCAGACGCAAGTACACGAATATAAGTGCCTTTAGAACATTGAATTTTGAAATGAACTAACGGTAATTCAACAGTAATATCAAATTTAGATATCTCAATATCCCGTTCTTTCCTTTCAACTTCTACTCCTTTTCTGGCATATTTGTATAAAGCTTTTCCGTTATGCTTAACAGCGCTAAACATTGGCGGATATTGCTTAATTTTACCTAAAAAAGAATTCCTAACTTCTTCAATTTTTACTTGTTCTAAGTTTGAACAATCAGCACAAAAAACAGGTTCGGTTTCCGTATCAAACGATTTTGTTACATATCCAAGTTTTATTGTACCTGTGTACGTTTTTCCTAAATCTTGAAAAGTATTAATCTCTTTCGTTTTTTTACCTGTGCAAATAATTAGCAATCCTGTTGCTTCAGGATCTAACGTACCTGCATGTCCTACTTTTTTAACTTTAATTGCTTTTCTTACTTTATAAACAGCGTCAAAAGAAGTTTTACCTTTTATTTTGTCAATTAAAACGACTGCGCCGCTTTCAAAATCAATATCTTTACGGCTGCTCAGTTTCGTTATTATCATTCTCGTGTACTTTTTTCAACAGATTTTCAATTTTTTCGACATAATCTAATGTATCGTCAACAAAGAACGATAATTCGGGAATAGCTCTAATATTTTTTATTTTAGCAGCTAATTCAGTTCTAATCATTCCTTTAATAGAATTTACTTTTTCCAACACTTTGGTACGATTTTCCCTTTCATATACCGAAATATACACTTTTGCATATTTCAAATCAGGGCTCATCTTAACTTCGGTAATGGTTACTAGCCCCATTACCGGATCTTTAAGTTTATGCAAAAATATCAAGCTTATTTCTTCTTTTATTAAGGCTGATAACCTATCCGTTCTATGTTTCATACTTGATCAAGTTTCTTTTTAGTTTCAATAATTTTATAGGATTCAATAATATCTCCTATACGTAAGTCGTTATAACTTGAAATATTAAGACCGCATTCATAACCGGCATCAACTTCTTTTACGTCATCTTTCAAACGTTTTAATGAAGAAATATCACCCGTAAATACTTGAATTCCGTCTCTAATTACTCTAACTTTATGAGTACGGTTCAACTTACCGTTTTGCACATAACAACCTGCAATAATTCCAAGTTTTGGTAATTTGAATAACTGTCTAACTTCAACTGTTGCGGTTTGTTCTTCGGAAATTACCGGAGACAATAATCCTTCTAATGCACTTTTCACTTCATTAATTGCATCGTAAATAACATTATACAAACGAATATCTATTTTTTCAGTTTCAGCAAGTTTGCGTGCGTTACTATTTGGTCTAACATGGAAACCTATAATAATTGCTCTTGAAGCAGCAGCTAATAAAACGTCCCCTTCTGTTATTGCTCCTACACCTTTATGAATAACTCTTACAACAACTTCTTTATTTGTTAATTTCATAAATGCATCTGATAAAGCTTCAACTGAACCGTCAACGTCTCCTTTTACTATTATAGGTAATTCTTTAACACCGCCTATACTAATTTGAGAAGCTATTTCATCTAAAGTTATTAAATGTACTTGTTTCTGGTCTTGCTCACGTTTAATTTGTTGACGTTTTAAAGCTACAGTTCTGGCAGATTTTTCACTATCCACAACTACAAAAGTATCTCCTGCCTGAGGTGGTCCTTCATAACCCAATACAAGCACAGGTGTAGCCGGACCTGCAGTTTCAACTTTTTCGTTTCTTTCGTCAAACATTGCCCTAACTCTACCGTACTGAATTCCGGCAACGAAAGGATCTCCGACTTTTAAAGTACCCTTTTGAACTAAAATAGTTGCAGTAATACCTCTACCTTTATCTATCTGAGTTTCTATAATAGTGCCGTACGCTAATCTATCAGGATTTGCAGTTAATTCCATCATCTCAGCTTCTATTAATATTTTTTCAAGCAACTGATCAACATTAATTCCTGCTTTTGCCGAAAGTTCAACACATTGATATCTTCCGCCCCAATCTTCAACTAAAATATTTCTATCTGCAAGTTGCTGACGAATTTTTTCAGGATTTGCATTGGGCTTATCAATTTTATTTATCGCAACAATAATAGGTACGTTTGCAGCCATAGCATGGTTAATTGCTTCAATTGTTTGAGGCATAACCGCATCATCGGCAGCAACAACTAATACAACTATATCGGTTACTCTTGCTCCTCTTGCACGCATCGCAGTAAAAGCTTCGTGTCCCGGAGTATCCAAGAAAGTAATCAATTTTCCGCTATCGGTTTTTACTTGGTATGCACCTATATGCTGAGTAATACCACCACTTTCTCCGAATACTACTCTAGTTTTTCTTATATAATCCAACAAAGATGTTTTACCGTGATCAACGTGTCCCATAATTGTTACAACGGGAGGACGTGGTTTTAATGTATCTTCGGGATCTATTATATCTTCAACATCGTTAATGCTAAAGTCGTCTTCTACTTCAATCTCAAAGCCAAATTCATCAGCCACCAAAGTAATAGTTTCGACATCTAACCTTTGATTTATAGAAACCATTAAACCTAAACCGATACATTTTTGTATAACTTCACTTACAGATACTTTCATTAAGTTGGCTAACTCGTTAACTGCCACAAATTCCGTAACTTTTAAGTGAGTTTTACTTCTTTCTATCTGTTCTTCCATCAAACGTTCTTGAATTTCAAGTTTTTCTTTACGTTTTTTCTTTCTTGCGTTTGCACGGTCAACCATTGCACTATCCTCCATGCTTAGCAAGGTGCGTTTAATTGCAGCTTCTACTTCTTTTTTGTCAACTTCTAATTTTTTAATTTTACGTTTCTTCTTAGCTTTAATCTGTTCTTCAACGCTAAGTTCTACACCTTTTTTAAGTTTAACTTTTTTCTTTTTCTTTTTCTTTTTTCCGCCTTCAGCTTGTTCGGCTTCAATAAGTTTTAGATTCGGATCCATTTTTAAATCTTCGGGTGTTGCATCTCTAATAACAAATTTATTCTCTCTTTCGGGTTCACCTTTCTCTTTTCCTTTTTGAGGTCTGTCATCTTTGTGATCTCTCGGAGGTCTATTATCTTTACTTTTATCTTTATCACGCGGTTGTTCTTTTTCTCTATCACGTTTTGGCTTTCCAAGATTCATTTTACCTAGAATAGTTAAACCACGCTTTTTATTCTCAATTTCAATTTCACTTTTGGTTTTATAAACACCTGCCGGTGCTTCAGGTTCTACAACCTCTTCTTTTACAACCACCTTCTCTTCTTCTGCCTTAGGTTCTGTTTTTATAACAACAGGTTCTATCGGTTTTTGCTCAGCAATAGGTTCAGCAGAAATTACTTCGCTTTCTATAAAAGTTTCTTCAACCTGAGGAGCGGTCGGTTTTACTTCCTCTATAATTTCTTCTTTAACTTCTATTACTTCGGGTTTTATAGCGGGAGTTTCTTCAACCTTTGGTTCTTCCACAATAGGAGCAGTTGGTTTTGTTTCTTCAAACAACATCGGTTCGTCATCAAAAATAACCTGTTGTTTTTCAACTATATCTTGTTTAAGTTCTTGATATACTTTTTCAACTTGTTCGCTTATAACAGGTCTAACAACCTCTTCAATCGCCTCACCGCGTTTTTTGTTAAACTCACTAACTTTTTGATTATGTTTTTCGGCTTTTTCAATTTCTTTTTTGAATTTAGCCATTATATCATTAATCATTGGTTCGGTTAACGGTGATTGATGAGTTTTTATTTCGTATCCTTTTTCCTTTAAAAAACTCATTAAAGTTTCGGTTGATATATTATATTCCGAAGCAAATTTGTATAATCTAATTTTTTCTTTTTTTTGCGTCATTTCTTCTGACATAATCTTTAGTCACCTTGTTATAAACTTTTTAATTTTATTCTTCATCTTCAAACTGATTTTTTATTATTTCAATAATTTCGGCAGCCTTTTCAACCGATATCTTAATATCTTTTGCTAATTTCTCGGGTGATACGGCTAAAACTTCTAAAGCAGTATCATAGCGATGATTAATTAAAGTATCAACTATATCAGACGTCAACTCGTCTCTTAAATCAAACAATTCGATATCCTCATCGTACTCATCAAGCTGTTTTTGTTCTCGGATAACTTCTATATCGTAACCGGTTAATTTCATTGCTAATCTAATGTTAACACCGCTTCTTCCTACAATTAGTGAAACTTGGTCACTATCTGCCCAAACGGTACATTTTTTCTTTTTACTATCTATATTAACTTGTTTTAATTTTGCCGGTGCTAGTGCACGTTGTATTAATTGAACAGGATCATCTGTATGGTTAATCACGTCTATTTGCTCGTTATTTAATTCACGTACTATTGCATGAATTCTTACCCCTTTCATACCAACACATGCGCCTACTGCATCAATTCTTGTATCTCTACTTTCTACAGATACTTTTGCTTTTTCGCCGGGTTCACGTGCAATTTTTTTAATTTCAATTAACCCGTCATAAATCTCAGGAATTTCAATTTCAAATAATCTACGTAAGAATAAGTTATCTGCTCTTGATATAACCACAACAGGATTATTATTGTTGTGTCCTCTTTTTACTTCTTTCACAACAGCACGTAAAGTAGCTCCTTTACGATATTTTTCTTTAGGAATTTGTTCGGTGCGTGGTAATAATAATTCGTTTTTATTGTGATTTACTAAAATATCACTTTTATTAACTTGGTAAATATCACCTACTACAATTTCTCCGACCATTTCAACGTATTCGTTATATATAATATCTTTTTCAATGTCACGTATTCTTTGAGCCAAATTCTGTTTTGCAGTACTAATTAATCGTCTTTCAAATGATTCCAAACCAATCTTTTCAACGTAATCATCACCTACTTCTAATTCGTCTTCGTTCCCTTTTGCGTTTACTTCGTTAATACTAATTTCTACAGCAGGATTTTCCACTTCATCAACAATGGTACGTTCTAAAAATATTTCGATATCCCCTTTATCCATATTAAAAATTACTTCAAAACGAGCATCTACGCCGTATTTCTTTTTTACAAGCATACCGAAAATTTCTTCAATAATACTTGCGAATACGTCTTTATCTATACCTTTTTCTTTCACCATTAGTGAAAATGCTTCTACAATCTCAAGATTCATTTGTGTTAATCCTCCGATATCAGATTCTTATTATTACTTTGGCTTGTTTTATATCGTTATAATTTAACTTCATTTCTTTACCGTCTTTTTCGAAAGTTATCAATTCTTCTTCAATAGCTATTAATTTCATTTCTTTTTCTTTGACGGTTTCGGTCTCGGCATATTTTACTTTTAACCAACGATTTATATGCTTTTTATATTGCAGTAAATATTTCAAATCTCTTTCTAATCCCGGAGATGAAACATCTAATCGATTTATTATGTCAATTAAACCTAAATTTTCTAGGTTATCGTTTAAAATACGACTTAACTTGGCACAATCATCAACCGTAATACCCAACTCGTTATCTACGTAAACTTCAATAACTTTGCCCCCTTTTCGGTTTAATATCGCCAAGTCTATAAGTAAATAGCCGTTATTTTCGACTATTTCTCGTAAAGCTTGCTCTAATTTCTTTTTTTCAATATCCATATACAAAAAACGCCCTTTAAAGGGCGAAATAGGAAAAAATTTAAGAATTAAATGTAAGTTTTTTTTTGTTTATTTGCAAATTATTTTTAAGTATTTTTTGGGATTTCGGTAAAGTGATAAGGTGATACGGTGGAACAGTGGAAAAGTGAAAAAGTGGAAAAGTGCCATTCCCCGAAATGAGCGTGAGGTTATTTAGGTTCTTCAATTTTATATTATTTCATTGAAACTAAATTGAATATCTAAAACTTAACATTATAAATAATTACTTAAACTTTAACCTTCAAAACTTAACATTATTAATAATTACTTAAACTTTAACCCTTAAAACTTAACATTATTAATAATTACTTAAACTTTAACCTTCAAAATTTAACATTTAATAGATGTTTTCAATAATTTTATCTTGTATGTTTTTATAATAATTATGGTCTTTTTTACTGAATTGAAAAACCATACTAACTATATAATATCTTCCTTCTTCGGATTCATAATAACCGGTTAATGAAGAAACACCGTTCAACGTTCCGGTTTTACCGTAAAATTTTCCTTCGTAACCATTTTTCATTCTACGGCGTAGGGTGCCTTCAAGTCCGGAAATTGCCAGTGAATTTTTGTAAATATCAAAAATCTTTGTGTTTTTATAAATATTATATAACATTTGAGCCATAGTTTTAACAGTAACATTATTTGCACGCGATATTCCGGAGCCGTCAACAATTTCCACTTCATCATTGTAAATGTCTTGATCATTTATAAATTGATTAATTGCCTGTGTACTATAGAATGCATTTCCTTGCTTCATTGAATTATATGCACCTATTGACTTAAATAAGCACTCGGCTAAAAAATTATCGCTTCTTTTGTTTACTAAATTAACAACGTTTATCATGGGTAAAACAGATTTTTTAATTGTAACGGCAGTATTAACGGTAACCCCCTCTTTTGGTTCTCCGGTTATTGTAATTCCGGCATTTTTTATTTTTGTATAAAAAACGGTCGCCGTATAAATAGCCGGATTTTTTATTTTAACTGTCAAACTTGTATTTACATTTCTTCTTATATTACCCGTAACATCCAAAACGAATTTACCGTTCGTAAAATTTAGTATAGCATTAGGTGCTCCCTTTCTTTTTACCGTAGTGCAGCTATTTCTAATTTCGATAAAATCATTTTCATTATTTAAGCTTACAATAGCACGCCCTTTAACTTTGCTGCTACCTGAAATATTTACCGTCAATAAATTTCGATCAAGCACTAATGCTGAAACGGCGGGAACTGATACGTTTGCAACTTCTCCCTCTATCCAATCTTGTCTAAAATAATTATTATCCCAAATTGAATCGTCCCCTATTATATCCCCTTTTATTTCAGTGATATTTAATTTTTTTAATTCGCTTACAAAATCATCCAAGTCATTATCCGAGAACAAACTGTTCCCGAGACCTTGAATATAAAGGTTACCGTTAATAATAAAATCATTTATATTTTTATCATCGGTTAATAATCGTGTTTCATATTCGTAATTGACCCCCATTATACTTAGTGCAGTTGCAGTAGAAAATAATTTTGCGTTACTTGCGGGTATTACATGTGTTGTAGCTTCGTTTTCATAAATAGATTCACCGGTGTTTACGTCAATAATCTCTACCGCCGCAATTGTTCCCTTAGGAATTTTACTTAATAAGGGTTTAATCCTTTCTTCAAGGGAAGATTGGGGATAGATATTTATGAATATGAATACAAATACTAATATTTTTTTTAACATTATCCTTTAGTAATTATTTTTAATTTTCAAATGTAACCATACTTAATATTTAATTCAAGCTTAAATGATTATATAGGGCACGAATATATTATTAAATATATTGGTTGAAGGTTTAGCATTAAATTAAAATATCTATTAATTGTTTTTCTAATGGTTGATATTATTATAATTTAGCTTAAAAAATTAGTCTGGGGTTTATGTAAAAACATTTATTATATGCAATTTGAATTGTTCCATTGTTTTTTAATGCTAATTACCGCCAAAAACAAAAAAGCCTATTCCCATAAGGATAGGCTCTTTCCCAAACTTTCAATCTAATTTTATCTTTTACGCAATTTTTCTATCATCAAAAAAATATAACGGGTCACCGTTACCCAAAACAACATCTTTTGTTATAAGACATTTGCTAACATTTTCCATACTCGGCAACTCATACATTATATCAAGTAAAATATCTTCAACAATTGAACGTAAAGCACGTGCACCGGTTTTTCTTGCCATAGCCATTTTTACAATTTCTTCCAACGCAAACTGATCAAACTGTAAATCAACACCTTCGAGTTTAAATAATTTTTGATATTGCTTAATTATTGCATTTTTTGGCTGTGTTAAAATATTTTTAAATGCTTCTTCGTTTAACGGCTGCAACGGAGCAATAACGGGTAACCGACCTATTAATTCGGGAATTAATCCAAAACGCAATAAATCTTCAGGTTGAGTCATTTGCATTAAATCTTCTTTTGACACCTTTTTTTCGTCAATCCCGCTTGTAAACCCAAAAGAATTTTTATTTATTCTGCTTGCAATTATCGGTTCAATACCATCAAATGCACCGCCGACAATAAACAAAATATTTTTAGTATTAATATTAATTAAATTCTGTTCAGGATGTTTACGCCCCCCCTTTGGAGGAACACCGGCAATAGTCCCTTCTAAAATTTTTAATAATGCCTGTTGAACTCCTTCTCCGGATACGTCTCTTGTAATAGAAGTACTTTCGCTTTTTCTGGCTATTTTATCAATTTCATCTATATAAACAATCCCTTTTTGGGCTTTTTCCAAATCATAATTTGCAGCTTGCAATAGTCTAACCAAAACTGTCTCAACGTCATCTCCTACATAACCGGCTTCGGTTAATGTAGTAGCATCAGCAATTGCAAAAGGAACGTCTAAAATTCTTGCTAAAGTTTGTGCAAGTAAAGTTTTTCCTACACCGGTAGGTCCCATTAAAAGGATGTTACTTTTTTCTATTTCTACATCATCCAAATCATATAGCATTGTATGAGAATTTATGCGTTTATAATGATTATAAACCGCCACCGATAAAACCTTTTTAGCTCTATGTTGACCTATTACATACTCATCCAAACTCTTTTTTAATTGGCTTGGCGTTAAGTATTCCGAATTATTTGAGCCTTTATCATTTACCGCTGCCATATTGTTTTTTATAATATCAACACTTGCTTTAACGCAAATATCACAAATATAAACATCGGGTCCGGCTATTAAACTTGACACTTCGTTTGATTCTCTTCCGCAAAATGAACATTTTATCTGTTTGCTACTTTTGTTTGTACTCATATTTCATCTTATTTATGGTTATTTAAATAATTTCTTGCTTTATCTAGGTATAACGAATTAGGAAACTTTTCCAATATTGTCTGGTAAATTAATCCGGCTTTCGTCAAATCTTTTATGCCGTACCGGTATAAATTTGCCAATAAAAATAAAGACTTATCTACAAAGATATTCATATTTTCGTTATTACTCAAGTTTTCTAAAAAAATAACCGCTTTATCGTAGTCATTTAAAGCAATTAGCATATTGGAATAATTATATAATGCTAAATTCTTTTGATAAACGATATCTTCCGTATTAGTTAAACTTAAGTAAATTTCGGCAGCAGCCTTAAACTCTTTTTTATTTGCAAACAAATCCGCTTGGGCATATTTTACTAAACTTAACGAATCATTTTTTAATGAATTTATGGTAATAAGTAAACTTAAAGCGTCGTTTGTTATATTTTCGTTAATCTCCTTAACTACATTATTTAGCCTACTTATTGTTTTTTCAATATCATTTTGCCAAAAACTAATTTTTGCTTTTTTATATTCTGTTTCTTTAAGTTCACCGGTACTTACTCTTCTGTACAAAATTATTTTATCGTAAAATCCTTCGGCAGATATCAAATCACCGGCAATTATTGCAATATCGGCTAACTTAAACAAAGCTTTTCCCGAATAAGATGATATAGGATATTTTTCGGCTATTTCATTAAAATATTTTTTGGCACTATCGGGTAAATTTAGCTTTTCAAAGTATATTTCTCCGATATAATACAAAGCCTCGGTTTTTATATCTACATTATTTTCATAATCTTTTATTAATATCTTGTATGTATCAATAATCGGAATATACTCATAAGCTCCGGTAGTATCGGGCAATGAATATTCTTTCCAAACGGGATTAATTGTTTCATATTTTGACTTTAACGAATTATATAAAGAACGTACAAAACCAATCTTTGATACAGGAACATACGCACTTGTAGGATAATTTTTGATAATATAATCAAATGCCTTGGCTGCATATTCAAAATTATTTTCACTTAAAGCTTCGTTTGCAAAAGCATATATTCTTGCCCCTGAGGATTCGGTCAATTTATCCCAATTTATTACACTAACAAATCCGTTTTTATAATCATCGTTTTGAACAAATAGGAATGTTTGCAACTCATAAAAGGCAGAATTTTTGTCATTATCAATACTATATTTTTTTACAACCGCAAGTACCTGTTCAATTGCTTCGTGTTGTGTTAAGTAGGGGGCTATTCTAGCTTTAACATTTTCAACTTGTGTTGGTTGGTTAATCAATATTTTACAAAATTCTTCGGCTGCTTCACTGTATTTCATAGTTATTATTAACAAATTCGCTATGTCAAAAGCAAATATTGATTTATCGTTGCCAATTTCCATTCCTCTTCGTAAATATTCAATCCCTTTATCAAACGCCCTATTTTGAATAGCATAATTAGCAACTATTCTATAAATATTAATTTGACCCGCATTAGTTTTAATTGCATTTTCCCAAGTATCAAATGCTTCGTTTTGTTTATTCATCAAGTAATAAGTTGACCCCAACAACCCATAATTATTAATATCATAAGGGTTAGCTTTTATTCTTTCTTTCAGTATTTTTTCAGAACTCTCATAATCTTTTAGTATTAATAGTACTCTGTTTAATCCTTCAAAGTAAATAAAATTATTAGGTGCAACATTATAAATTTCCAGATAAACGTCTTTTGCTTTTTCAAGCATTCCCGCTTGTTCATAGCTTTGAGCAAGTCTATACCTGTTATCCAAATTTAAGCCTTGTGCATAAACTCCGATATAACAGAAGGTAAAAAACAAAACTACTCTAAACTTCATATAAATACTTTTCTTCAATTATATTTCCGATATTCATAATTAAGAACGGGTCTAATGTTTTTTTAATTATACTAAATTGTTTAAGAATATTATCCTCAAACATTAATTTCAAATATTTAGTTTTTAATTTACCTATACCATGTTCTGCACTAATTGTTCCTTTGCAAGAAACCGCAAATTTACACAAATCCAAATATATTTCTCCGGCAACATTTATCTCGTCAATATTTTTCGGTAACAAATTCAAATGAAGATGTGAGTTTCCGAAGTGTCCGTAGGCGGCATATTTTAAGCCGGCATTTTCTACTTTATTTATGCATTCTTTATAAAACTCCCGAAAAATATTATCAGGTACGGCAATATCCGTTCCTAATTTAGTAAAATTATTTTGTGCTAT
Organism: Bacteroidota bacterium; assembly: GCA_023447335.1. Lineage (GTDB taxonomy): Bacteria > Bacteroidota > Ignavibacteria > Ignavibacteriales > Melioribacteraceae > JAEXOD01. The sequence goes on along the minus strand of JAEXOD010000016.1, from coordinate 5,344 downwards.
ATATTCGTTTACTTTTGAAGGGATAGCATGTCTAAACTGTTGAAACTCAATTAACTCGGTCTCCGAAAAAGCAAACCATATAGTAGTAGTATCAATACCGAATTCCTCAAACAGATCAATATAGTTATCAATTATTGATTCGTAAATTTCGGAATCGACATCTTGTTCAATCCATAAACAACATTCTGCATTATAAGGAATGTTCGTATAATCTTTTCTTAGCAAATTAAGCGAATACTTATCCATAAATTCAATTGCAGAAGGATTAATAAAATTATTTCTTCCGGTTTTAATAAAATCAATCACATTAAAACAAGTATTTATATCATCAAAAAACACAATGGCAGAAAAGAACTTTTCGGGTAATTTTAATAATTTTAATTTTATTTCATAAATAATACCCAACGTACCTTCGTTTCCTATAAATAGATCAATAATATCCATTCCGTCTTTACAAAAATAACCGGCACTGTTTTTTGTCAATTGCAAATTTATATCGGGAATTTTTAACTCATATTTGCGCCCGTTATCGGTCTGTAATTCAACTCTACCTCTTTTTACAAAAATCTCCCCTCTTTTTAATGTAAGTTTATCTCCTGTAGGCGTAATTAGTTTTAATTCTTCCACAAAATTTCGCGTAGAACCATATTTAAATGTTCTTGCACCGCTTGCATTAGTTGAAACAGTAGAACCTATATAACAATTTTGCTCGGTAGGATCGGCAGGATAAAACAAATTCCTACTCTGCACTTCTTCTTTTAATGTACTTAATAACACAGCCGGTTGAGTAATAATATATTCGAGTTTATTATTTATCTCTATAATTTTATTAAGTTTTTCTGTTGATAATACTATTCCCCCGTTAGGAATTGCCGCACCGGTTAAACTTGTTCTATTTCCGCTAACGGTTAATTTAACTCTATTTTCATTACAAAATTTAACTATTTCTATAATCTCTTCAACATTATTTGGTATATATACAGAGCTACAACTTCCCTTAAAATTTGCTGCATCTATCAAATAATTTGTTATTTCGTCTTGTTTGTCTTTAATAATCATTCTTTAATAATATTATGTTTTTTCATTATCTGCTTCCATGTATCATAATCCAACTCTTCAGAGTCATCAATAAGCATAATTGGTATATCATCTTCAATTCTATATCTTCTGCGTGTTTTTTCATCCGTACTTACTAAAGTATTTTCATCCAGAACTAAATCTACATGAGAAAGAGGACAACATAAAATATCTAATAATTCTTTACTAATCATTTATAACTCCTACTTTAAATAAACCATTTTTTTAGTTAATTGTTTATTAACATCTTTTAATATTAGAGAATAAAAATAAACACCGCTGCTTAAATTATCTGCATTAAAATTTATATCATGTTTCCCTTTGCCATAGGTTCCTTCACATAATGTAACTATCTTTTCACCAACCAAATTGTAGATATTTAGCTCAATATTTTGGGCATAATTAAGTTCAAAAGATATTGTGGTTACCGGATTGAACGGATTAGGATAATTCTGATTTAACTTATATTTTGAAACAATAGTATTTTCTTCTTCAACAGATACGGGATCTGCAGGAAAGAAGTACATTAAAATTTCATCCAAAGTTGAACGCCATAATCCCCAGCTATGACCTTGAGGTAATTCATTGGTTGCATTAACATATCCTTTTGAATTTAGACTATCGGTAAAATTTCTTAAGTTAATAAATAGTGATTCGTAAGTTCCCCATGCGGAATAAATTTTTATATCTTTTTTCTCTCCGTTGGCAATCATTTTATAAACTTCATAATCATATGGCCAAAATGCTGCCGAATGCAATCCGCAATTTGCAAATACTTCGGGATATTTATAAGCAATTAAGGCACTTATATTTCCGCCAAAGGAATCGCCTAAAACTAGCCTTTCGTATTTATTGGCTAGAGTTCTATAATTTGCATCAATATACGGAACAATCTCGTTTACAAACGATTCTGCATACAAAAACCGATTATTACCGGCATATTCATCATTTCTATTTGTCGGAGTAACAAAAACACCTATCACTTTTTTTATTTTATTGCTATCTAATAAATTGGTTAAAATATTTTTAGCACTACATAAATTTAAATAATCACTTCCGTCTTGGAAATAGACTGTCTGATAACTTTCGGATGAAGTATTATATCCCGGGGGAAGTAAAATATTAATAGTATAATTTCTATTAAGAGTATTGCTGTGAAAAACCTTTGTTTCCGTAGTAAATTGTTGGGCAAAAGTATTAGGTCTTATTTCCCATGGTTGAATAAATTGTGGCATTGCAAGTTCACTGTTCGGACCATAACCGCCGGGACAGGTTCTGGGATTTTCAGGATCTAAAACCCAGTTACTTCCGTTAAGTACAATCTTATAATCTAAACGAGCGTTCATCTCATAACCTTGTGAAAAATAAAAGAAATTTGTACCGCTTAATTTAGTGCATTTGGCAATATTTGCATCCCAACCGGTCATATCTCCGGCAATGCTTACTGTATTTGCCGATCCGCGATATATGAAATTAGCCGTGTTTCCTTCAATAAAAGGGATACCAGAACTTCTTGCCACAACCATAAAACTATCCACAATAGTAGTTTTAAGATTAACATCATTAACAGAGTTTACTCTATTTATAAACTGCTGAAACTGAGTTTGCGAAAACAAAGTAATATTCGCTACAACTAATAACAAAAAGATTATAATATTTTTTTTCATATTTTACTCAACACTACAGATAATAGGCTACAAAATGTAAATTATTTAATATTAAAACCCACCTTCACTTAAGCATCAATTCAACATTTAAAACTCAAAATTACAATTCCCTGCTCCGTTAGGAGCAGCAATTCAACATTCAACATTATATTTTCCCCGATCCGTTAGGAGAAGTCATTCAACATTCAAAATTCAACATTCAAAATTATCAAGGTACCGGGTCATACCCGCTTCCTCCCCATGGATGGCAGCTTAAAATACGCTTAAGTCCCAAATATCCTCCTTTTAGCAAACCATATTTCTTTAATGCTTCCAAAGTATATGCTGAACAAGTCGGAGTATACCTGCACGATGGGGGTAAAATAGGCGAAATAAACATTTGATAAAATCGAATCAATAAAACAAACGGAAATGCTAAAATAATCATAATCTTAACAAAACTACTTTTATTGACGGGAACACTCGATTTATTATCCATTTATCTATTTCGCCTATTATTGATTTACAATTTTATTAAAGTTTCTTTTAAGTTGTCTTTAATTAGTAAAGTAACAATAACTCTATTATTATCCAACAAGGCTTTTCTATCTCCTAAAGCTTGGGCACGCACCAAAACGCCGAATGATATTGAAGATTTTTCACTTCCTGCATCATCAGGAATGGCAATTGCTTCTCCTGTTTCATCAATAATTTGTAAGAAAATACCGTTACCTGCATCACCTTTATGTAACTGACCTGTTGAATGTAAAAATCTTGGACCATACCCTAAAGTGGTTGCTATTTTATGCTCTTCTGTAACTTTTCTTCTTAAGTTTTGTAAAATTTCATCAATCTCCGGTGTCATATTTAAATAAGCTTGAATTGCTAAATATGGTGTAAGTTCTGTCTTTTCAAATATGTCAGGAATTTTACCCATTAATGCAGTAATTATTTCTTCAGCCGAATTAACTTCTAAAGGATCGCAAACATCAATATCTTCATCCGAATAGTATTTGTTTAATTCCGGTACTTTTCCTGTTTCTTGATATTCTTTAACCATTGCACGAGCAACAATTTTTGCCGATTCAACATTAGGCTGATCAAAAGGATTAAGTTTTAATTCAACCCCCATTACTGCTGTGGCAAATTCCCAACGATAAAACTCAGATCCTAAATCATATTCGTCTTGGGTAATACATTCAATTACAGGTGCCCCCATTTTAATTATTCTCTCAACTTTTTCGTTTAATTCAGTTTCGTCTTTTGCATGAATATAAACAAATACTCTATCAAAACAATAAAAATTTTCATCGTAAACCGGTTCACCGTCAATTGGTAATACTCCGTTTCCTAACTTACCTGTACTTTCGGCAATCAATTGTTCAGCCCATACACCCAAGTTTTTATATTTTTCACTTAAAATAAACGTGAGTTTATCTTTCTTATCTTTTGCATATTTACCGGTTAAAATACCGATTTTTAAACCTGTATTAAATTCTAAATTATTTAACTTGCTGCATTCTATTGCACTATCAACACGTGAAAGGAATTGGTTTAAATCTACTCCTATTAATCCTGCCGGAACCATACCAAACAATGATAACGCCGAAAATCTTCCGCCGATATTAGGATCATTCAGAAATATTTTTCTAAAATTCAATTCCTTTGCAACAGATTCAAGTCCGCTTCCGGGATCCGTAATAGCAATAAAGTGGTTACCAACTTTATCAATTCCCAAAGCAGCCAAAGCTTCATTGTAAAAATATTTCATAAATGAAAATGTTTCTACAGTACCGCCAGATTTAGTCGATGCAATAAATACTGTTTCTTCAAAATCAATGCTATTACGCAAAGTTTTTACCATATCCGGATGAGTGCTATCTAAAACAGAAAGTTCCAAATATCCTTCTTTTTTACCGAAAGTTTTTGCAAAAACTTCAGGTGCCAAACTACTACCCCCCATACCTAGAAGAACGGCTTTTTTTATACCGTCAGCTTTTAAAGCAACTGCTAAATTCTCAATATTTTCTATTTCGTTTTTACTTTTTAACGATACATCAAGCCAGCCTAAACGGTTGGTAATTTCAACCGGACTATCACTCCAAATAGTGTAATCTTTTGCCCAAATTTTTTCTGCGATTTTATTATCAATGTAACTTGTTAAATTATTTATGTATTCGGAATTGATATTATAATATTTAACTTTTTCTATTTTGCTTTGAATTAGAAAATTAATCTTTTCGGATAATGTATTTAATAAGCCGTTAAACGAATCGATAAAAGCTTTTATACCGTCTAATTGCAATTTATTAGTAACATCTTCAATGGAGATACCTATTTCTTTAAGTTTGGCAAAAGCATCTTCTGCTTTTTCAACCTCTTTTGTCAAACGTTCTGAAACTACTCCGTGATCTAAAAAGGAATCTAAAGTTGCCGGAGGAATAGTATTTACCGTATTATAACCAATTAATTCATCAACATAAAGTGTATCGCTGTAAGCTTTATTTTTTGTACCGGTACTTGCCCATAATAGACGTTGAGGTCTTGCGCCGTTTTCTTCTAATTTTTTCCAACGAGGTGAATTATATAATTCTTGATAATATTTATAAGCAAGTTTACTG
>JAEXOD010000174.1 GCA_023447335.1 Bacteroidota bacterium | reverse complement strand
ATGTCTATAGTCGTTTTGTCTTCTTTTATTCGCTTCGTCACGGTACAAAATAAATTCTTTTGCAACTTTTGCGTGACCGTTTTCTATTAATATAACCTCTACGGCATCTTGAATCTCTTCAATATTTAAAACATAACCTTCAGGGTAATTATCTTCTAAATATGTTACGACTTTTTTACCCAATTCGTTTGCTTTTTCTTTATCTCGTCCTCCAACAGAAACCGCAGCTCGATAAATAACATTACTAATTCTATCAGGATTAAAAGGAACAATTGCTCCGCTTCTTTTTTTTACGCTTGTAAATTTACTCATATATTTCCTCATTTATGTTTTTCTGCAAGTTACGAAAAAAGTAGATAAAATAAAAGAGTAAATTATTCGCATTTCCCATTCATGTAGATTTATTTAGATACTTTGAACGGAATAAAATTGAACTAAAAAGCTATGTTAATATTTCACAAGTTTAAGTATAATAAAATTAATTGCTTGAGTGTTGAATTTAAGTAAATAATTTTATTACTTTAAAATTCCTCGCTCTAGGCTTTTAATTAATACTGTAAATGATTGAAATTTACTTAGAACTAATTTTGACCTTTTTTATTTTAAATCAAAATTAGTTATCTTATAAATAATATTTATGATTATAGGTGCGTTATGATTAAGATGAATTATTTATCTGTTGTTATTATGTTTTTTATAAGTACTATTCTTCAATCGCAAGGAAAAGTTTATATTGTTTTGGGTTCTGATACTGCAATCTGGGATAATATGAATACTGCAAAATATAATTGTACATATAATTTAGAATTGTATAAGGGGAATAATACAAATACTTCAAAAGTAATGAGTGATGAATTTAGAGTACCCTTGAAAGATTCGTATGGTAATAATGTTAAACTTACATGGTGGATGATGGCGGGGAATATATTTAGATATGCAACTAATAATGATGTGCCGCTTCCCAATACAATGACTTTATATTTAATGAAAAAATATTTTGGTGATAAAGTAACGCAATGGGGGGATGAACTATCTTTGCATTATCATACTTTTGTATGGACAGATTACAATAATGACGGGCAATATTATTGGAATCAAGCAAAGAACTTTAATGAATCTAAGGATGATTTTGATGTTACTATGGCTCAATTTTTACTTGATGAAAATGTTTTTCCTGTTTCATTTAGAAGCGGATGGCATTATATGGATAACAACTGGCAAAACTACATCAACAATTTTTTCCCTTATAGCTTACACAATGATTACCCCAATAAACGCACCTTTGACGAAGAACCTATTGATAATATTTTTGATTGGTCATTAGCTTCTTCTGAATTTGTTCCTTTTAAACCTTCATCTCAAAATTACCAACTTGACGGGGGAAGTAGAGGTTGGAATGTAAGAAGCAAATATATGGGAAGTGTAACTCAGCAAATGGTTAATGAGATATTTCAGAAGGCAAAACAAGGGAAAGATCAACTGGTATGTTTTTGGTCTCATTTACCTGAAGAAAATTTTCCGCAACAGATTCAAAATATTGACTTGTTATTACATAATGCAGCATCAACTTATTCTACTGTTAAATTTAGATATTGCACTGCTGTCGAAGCATATCAACGTTATTTAAAGAATACTGACACTTCAAGTCCAATCATTAATTTAAGTTTTGAAGACGGAGGAGAGAACAGTAGAATATTAATTAGTACCGATGAAAATATTTTTCAGCCAAAACCTATTGTAGCAATTAAAGATAAAAACGAACAATATTTTTTAGCTTTTTGTGACAAAATAGGACTAAACACTTGGCGTACAAAAAATACGATAGTTAAAAATAATATCGGTAAAATTGGTGTTGCTTGTATAGATACTTCGGGAAATTTGAGTACGGAATTTATTAATATTCTTCCTGATGATAAGTTTATTGATAATCAAGATATGGAATGCCAAATATTATATGGTAATTGGATTACTGAAAGTATAAAATCTTGGCATTTAGACTCAAAAGTATGTAATCTTTTACAAGGAGATTCTGCTGCAGTTAGTTGGAAAATTCCGAATAATTTTGCAGATAGGTATAACTTATTCGTGCAATTTCCTCAAGTAGCTAATCATGTTGATACGGTGAATTACGAAATTATAAAAAACGGGATATTATTAAAGAAGGGGAAAATTAGTTCAGACGGTAAATTAAAAGAATGGATATATTGTAGTACAATTAATGATGCGGATAATAGTAATATTGAATTGATAATTAAAGCAAAAAACCTAACTACAACACCCAAAGTATTAACGGCAGATGTTGTTAAAGCTTCTGCCTACGTTAGAGATAAACAAATTAGGATTGAAAAACAATTTCTTTCCTTAGGTGATGTGAGCGTAACAGATACAATTCAATTTAAAGTAAATATCCAAAATTTGGGGGTAGGAGAATTAAATATTAATAAAATTTCTTCTACTGGCGGTAAAATAAAATCGAATCAATTATTCCCCTTGGTTATTGGTGCTATGCAATACTTGGATTGTAATTTTTATTTTGTTCCGCAGGCAATAGGAGCTTTTTCCGATACTTTAATAATTTGTAGTGATGACCCGATAAGTAGTGTGATAAAACTACCCGTTCAAGCTAATATTGAAAATTATAATGTAATTGTAGATAACGAAACATTAGGGAAATATTTTGAATACGGAAATTGGGTGACGAGTGTTACTCAGGCATATGGAAATACAAGTAGATATGCTTACATTCAGAATACAACAAACGGACCTTCAGCAACATTTAACTTTATAATGAGTAGAAGCGGTGTATATAAAATTTTAGAATTGTTACCAAAAACAGTAAATGCTGCCAATAATGCTTTGTATAAAATTTATTCTAACAATGTTCTTGTTGATTCTTTATATCTAAATCAAAACGAAGGAAGCGGAAATTGGAAATTAATAGGGGAATATTATTTGTCATCGAACGTGCCTACAATGGTTATTGTTAAGGATGACGGCAAAAGTTCACAAGGTCCGGTAATAAGAGCAGACGCAATAAAAATACTATATACCGAAGACTATTTAGGAATAAACGATATCGAAGAAGTGCCGAATAATTTTGTTTTATATTCTAACTATCCGAATCCTTTTAATTCCTTAACAACAATTAAATTTAGTATTCCTAACAGAGCGGAAGTTAAAATTAGTGTTTATGATATTTTAGGTAATGAAATTAAACAATTGTTAAAAGCCGAAAAGGATCCGGGTACTTATGAAATTAAATTTGATGCTTCCGGGCTTTCCAGCGGAATTTATTTTATCAATCTTATTTCAGGTAAATATATTAAAACTCAAAAAGCTGTTTTATTGAAATAATGAAATTCGAAAAATATATTGATTAAAGTTATTGGTTTTAAAAGCTTATAATACTTATTAGAATTAATTACTTTACCAGTACCATTTTCTTCAAGTCATTAAATACGGGTATTTTCCCTTTACCCGTTACCTCCAATCTGTACAAATATATGCCGCTTGCCATATTACTCAAATCTATTTGGGTTTCGTTATACCCTTTGCTTTTGTTTCCTTCAATTATTGTTTTTATTAACTCACCTGTTATTGCGTATATCTTTATTCTAACTTCGCTTTCATCCTTTAAGCTGTAACTTATGGTTGTTGATGGGTTAAAAGGATTTGGGTAATTTTGGTATAGTGCATATTCGTAATTCTCTGTTATGGTAACTTCGTTTATATCTGTTATTGTTACATTTACTTCAGCACTTGGGTAGCTTTGGTTACCTGCCATATCTGTTGCAGTTACTTTGTAATATACTTTTTGTGTTCCTTTTTCAAGTTTATCGTAAAATAATGTATCACTTAATATTGCGATTCTTTTTGTACTGTCTAACGTAAAGTTTGGGTTTATATCTTTATAAACGTAATACTGTTTTAAATCTGCTTCGGTATTAGGTTTCCATGTAAGTTTTACTCTATTGGTATCGGGTTCATAAACCGCCTTTAACTTTTTAACAACTTTCGGAGCTAAATCCTGATATTCGTAACTAATACCGTTCGGTCCGCCAAACATCCCTATATCACTTCTCGAACCGTCAACATCCAATATACTCGGGTCTCCCGTATCTATTGCAGGGCTAAATTTT
>JAEXOD010000117.1 GCA_023447335.1 Bacteroidota bacterium | reverse complement strand
TGGTTATACCGTTTTGTAATTTAACCCATGTTATTCCGTTATCTGAAGTACAATAATTCCAAAATCCGTAACTTGCAGCAAAAATTAGATTATCAACAGGCAAAAATGCTCTAATTTCTCCAATTATTCCTTCGTCTCTTTTTTGCCAGTGAATTCCGTTATCTGAAGAAAAAAATAACCCATAACTACTCCCGATAAAAAGGTTGTTTCCTGATTTAATAGTACTAAAAACCTTATTATCTGGAATATAAGTATTTAGTGTATTCCAGCCAATTCCATAATTAGTTGAATAAAATAAACCGGTAGAGTTTATACCAAACAAATTATTATCTTTATTAACAAATTGGGAAACGCTTTGATCAGAAACTTTGTTAAAGAATATGGAATTTATTGGAGAGCGAAAGAGACCGATTTCAGTACTTGCATAAATAAAATTATCATCATGATTTACAGAATAAACCCAAAGATTAAAAGTATAATTACCTAAAAAACAATTTTGCCATGTATTACCATAATCTGTTGAATAAAATAAATTGTCATAAGTAGAGGCGAAAAGAATATTATTAATAAACGAAAGTTGCGAGACTTGTCTGCCTATGCTATTGGGTGTATTTATCCAGCTTTCACCATTATCAGAACTTCGAAATATACCGCCACCCCAAGTACCGGCAAATAAATAATCATCAGCTTTTATTAAACAGCTTTGCCACTTTGAAGTCAATCCGTTATTAATTGAATTCCAAATTTTATTGTTTGTTGAGTAACGAAATAGACCATATTGTGTAGATGCAAAAATGTAATCGCTAGTAGAATATAAATTTTCAATTTTATAATTCTCCAATCCGTTATTACATTCAATCCAATTATTACCGGTGTCACTGCTATAAAAAACACCGCTTCCGTAACTTCCTATAAATAGTAAGGAATCTTTAATGCAAATCGAATTAATATTTAAGTTATTTAATCCGGAATTAATTTCAAACCAAGTATAACCATTATCAATAGAACGATAAACGCCATGCTGTGTAGTAATTATTATTGAAGAATTATCAATTATAAAACTTGTTGCCTCATTTATTATTTTTCCGTTTAAGGGATACCATTGAGAAAATAGGGTTGTACAATTAAATATTATATAAGTAAATATAACAAGTAAACGATTGAACATTATAATTACCGTTTTAAAGTTAAATAAAAGTAAATATATGAAGAACTAAGATAATTTGCAAAGATAAGATAGTTAAAAAAATTATCTGATACTATTTTAGCAGAAGTTAGCTTATCGGAAAAGATAAAAGGAAAGAATTACTCACAAAAAAGATGCAAGAACAAATATTTAAAACAAAAAACCCCGAAAAATCGGGGTCTTAGTTTTGCTCCGCGGGCAGGGCTCGAACCTGCAACCCTGCGGTTAACAGCCGCATGCTCTGCCATTGAGCTACCGCGGAATAAATTTTATCATAATTTCAAAAATTAAGTTATTAAAATTACGAAAATATTTTAGGCATGTCAAGAAAAAAATACATAATTTATCAAAAAAATTAAATTTTTATTAACTTTATTTTATTCTCTAAATAATATGCCCCGATACTAGTAACTGTAATTATTATTACAAACAAAACAATTGTATATAATTCGCTTAATTTACCATATAATTCAGTGCTAAGGTTCCCAATTATTATCCATTGAATAAAATAAATTAAGGTAACATTTTTACCCAAATACCTTACATATTTTATAATAATGAAATTATTAAAGTAGTAGTTTAATTGCTTTAAAATTAACCAATAACCACATATAAACAAAAATGTATAATAAACGAATTTGATATCATGATTATAATAATTCTCAAGGTTATTACTGATGTCGATTAAGTAATTAAATGAAGAAATAATAAAAACAATGTAGACAAAAATTAGAAATATTCGCCATAAAAAAGAAGGATTGAAATATTTTAATAGTTTTTTGTTTTGTGCCCACATAAATCCAAATAGGGGATAAATAAACCAGGGGATTATAGGGAAATATGACCATTTTGTTGTTTTCGTAAAAAAACTTAAAAAATAATCATTTATTGTATATGTTGGTTCAAAACTTAAATTAAAACCAATTAATATTGAAAAAGCAAAAAAAACTATAAAAGTTACGGTTTTTGGATGTTTCACAAATTTAATTAAACTTAATAAAATTAAACTTATACCGGCTAAAAACAATATATCAACACCAAATATATAGTGAAAAATATTGACATCAAGTTTGCCGGCTAATGTTTTAATTATCAAATTTAAATTCAATAACAAATTTAGTATCAATCCTAAAAATATAAGTGTTACACCTCTAAGAACTAATTGATTTAATTTTTTTTTGCTAAACCATACAAAATAACCCATAACAACCATAAAAACAGGGGCTGCCGGAATAGAACCGAGTAAAAGAACTATTTTATTAATCCATCCGTCATAATAATTTAAATTTAAAAATTTTTCGAAGGAATGGACAAGTATCATAAAAATAACGGCAAAACCTTTTAGTAGGTCTGCCATTTCGTTACGTTCGCTAGTTAATTTATTTAACATTTGTAATAATATTTTTTCGTTTTAATCTAAATTACTAATTTACGGAATAAAATAATAATTTTATAGGTATAAAATGAGTTTAATTTGGACTTTATTAGTAGGATTTTTTGCCGGATTAATCGGCAAAGCAGTAATTCCCGGTAAAAAGCCATCCGGATGTATAGTAACTTCTCTTTTAGGCGTATTGGGTTCTGTAGTTGCTACATATTTAGGGCAGTACTTAGGAATTTATGAAGCAGGAGAACCTGCAGGATTTTTAGGTGCTGTTGTAGGGGTTATAATTGTTCTGTTAATTTATAGAGAATTATAGATTACTTTTGCACTTTTTAAGCTGCCTTTTGATAAATTTATGAAGTTCAATAACGGTTTTAAAATAAAAATCAGCTTTTAAACGTTTTATTGTATCAAGAGCATAGCTATCCCACAAAACTGAAGCGACTTTTGCCCCAGCTGTTTTTGCGGCTATTATATCGGCGGGAGCATCGCCGATCATCAAAATATTTTCAGGGAAGAGATTAAATTTTTCGGCAAATTTTTGGATTCCTTCAGGTGAAGGTTTATGATTTCTAACATCATCGCCCGAGATGATTAAATCAAAGTAATCTAGTATCCCAATTTTCGAAAGGGTTATCTCTGTGCTTGTTCTACCTTTGCCCGTGTAAATTCCTAATGGTAGCCCGCTATCTTTTATCTCTTTAATAATTTCGATAATTCCGGGATAAGGACTTGCCATACTGTCATGGTTTACATCATAAAACTTGTAGTAATCTTTTCTTGCTTCTTCGTAATTTTTACCCATCCAAACTTTTAAAATTACGTCTTCTGTGGGTCCAAATAGTGAAATTATTTCAGAGTCGGTTAAAAACTTATTCAGATATTTATCTGCAACATGATTAAAGGTTGCAAATATTAATCTATTAGTAGCAGTAATTGTACCGTCTATATCAAATATATATCCTTTAAAATTCATTTTTAGTTACTATTTAGTGAAAAGATTGTAATGTCTCCGTCCATATTCAAGGCAATGTATTTATTTTCAGAAAGTTTTTTTATTGATAATATTCGTGCTGAGCCCATAAAAAATAGATTATGAATTTTTCCTATACTATCAATCAAATAAATATTTCCGTTCTTTGAACCAAATAAAATATTTCCGTTATCTTCAAGCGGAACAATAGGCATCGTATCTAATCCGTAGCCTAAATCAAATTCTTTAATTTTATTTAGTTTATCAGTATTTAATATCGTAAAAACTCCGTTCATACCTTTAACTAACAATTTCTGCATATCTTTGCTAATTCCTATTGATTCCCATGCATCACATTTTATACTTTTGTTCAGTTTGCCTAAATTTATATCAACAGAATAAATATTTTTATCAGGAGATGATAAAAAAACATGTTTTCCATCTGTAACAGGGGGTGCAACAGCAGTAGAATAATAGAAATTTTTATTCGGAGATTGTTTCCATATTAACCAGCCTTTTCTACTATCTAAGCAGTACACATTGCCATCCCAGCTTCCATAAATCAGTTTGTTGTTAAAATATAAAGGCGTTGTTTCTATCATTGCTTTTGCATCTTTATTAACCCATAATTCCTGGAGAGTTTCTAAATCATAACAAAACATATTTCCCGTTGAAGTTCCTATCACAATTGCAGTTTTGGAGTCTGTTTCTTTTGGTAACATAATATTATCATATCCACCATTATATTCAATAGTTTGCAATTGAGATGTGATCGGTTGATTAAAGCCTATTGAAAGAATTGATGTCCCTTTATCAGCATTAAGTGTATACAGATC
>JAEXOD010000059.1 GCA_023447335.1 Bacteroidota bacterium | reverse complement strand
GAATAGCTCCGGCATCGGCATGTACAATAATTTTTGAATTAGGAAATTCCTTTCTTAAAAATTTTCCGACTTTAATATGTACATTATTTATTAAAAGGATATGTTTAGCTGCAAAAGTGACTTCTTTTTTAAATTGGAAGTATATAATATTAATTTGAAGCGAAATTAATATTATGATTGCAAAAGAAATTAAAAATGTAAAAATTTTGAAGTTTGCAATTTGTTTAATCTCCTTAATAAAAAAATCTGCAGTATAGCTAAGTAGTATCAAAAATAGAGGATATAAGGGAATAAAAAATCTGCATGAATAATTCATTAATAGTGAGGTATGCAAATACTTATAGATTAAAATAACCGAGAATGTAAATATTAAAACAAATATATATACATCCTTTTTAATTAATTTTATTAAGTTGGTAAAATTTCTACCAATCACTATTGTTAAAATTAAAAATATTAGATTAATTAAAGTAGGAATTAATAAATAATACTTAAAAAAATTAATAAAAGAAAAATATGAATTTAAATTAAATTGACTATTTGCAGATTTAATATAATAAGTATTTGGAAAAATAGCCCCGTAATAAATTGTTTTATATCCGAAATAAATTGCAAAGGGGATTACAAAAAATATCACAGATTTTTTTATGTATTCTAAAAGTGAATGTTTATTATTTAAGTAAAAATAATATAAAATAATTAAGTAGGCTAATATTGCAAATAAAATTCCTTCCGGTCTGGTTAGACTAAGTACAAACAATGTAACATAAAATTTGATGCTACAATTTTGGGACTTAAAAATTTGTAACATCAATAAAATTACTGCTAATAATAATGTTATAAAAATAATCGTTTCCAAACCGCTAAATACATGTGTATAAAGTGCCGGAGAAAAAACAAATATGATTAATGAAACAAGGCTTATAGTTTTATTTATTTTTAAAGTTTTTAATATTAAAAAAAAGAGTATTATTAAAGTTAAAAAACTACCGATCCCCAAAATGTGACTAAACATAATTGGTTCAAGATTAATGTAAAAACCTAAAGTTAACAAGAAAGGGAGAGTTACCCCGGTATATCCTTCTACCGGATTATTACCGACATTCCAGTTTAATTCGCCGTATTTTGCTAAATTTTCGGCATATCTAAATAGAATGAAAGCATCATCAACAATCCATTTTGGAAATACGCTAAGAATAAGTATGGCTACCGTTACAAAAATAATAAGAATAAAATTATTTTTAACGAAAGAATAAAAATTAGTATTCATTAAATACAAGCAGGATTAGTAATTATTCACAAATATATAAATAAATTTCGTATTTTTAATATATTAAATTGTGATTATTATGTTAAAAAAACTTAGAGAACCATTAAACGGATTTACCCACTTTTTAGGGGTATTATTTGCATTATTTGCATTTATTTTACTACAGACAAGAAACGATTTACCGGTTACACCAACACATGCCATAACATTTGCAATATATTCTGTTGCCATGTTTGCATTATTTTTATCGAGTACGTTATATCATTGGTTGCCGATTGAAGGGGAGAAATTAGTAATTTTAAGGAAGATTGATCATATAATGATATTCGTTTTTATTGCTGCTTCTTATACCCCTATTTGTACTATAGTATTAAAAGGTACTTTAGGTTATGCTTTAGTCGGGTTAGTGTGGCTTATGGCACTGGGAGGCTTTTTTATGAAATTATTTTGGTTAAATGCTCCAAGATATTTATATACGGCAATTTATTTAATTATGGGTTGGGTTGTAATGTTTGCTATGTATCCTTTGATTAAAGCTTTTAGTAGTACGGGATTAATTTGGTTTGCCATAGGCGGAGTTTTTTATACTGTAGGTGCAGTTATTTACGCAATAAAAAAGCCTAACTTTTTTAACGGTTTGTTAGGCTTTCATGAAATATTTCATATATTTATTCTTTTAGGGGCAATTTCTCATTTTATGATGAATTACCTTGAAGTATAGAAACTTATTTTGTTTTTGAAACAGAAATACATTTTCTTATTTCTTGCCAGCTTAATTCCTTACCATACATTAATATAGATACTTCGAAAATTTTTCCGGCTGTTATTCTTAAAAAATAGATTGATAAAATTAACAATACGAATGAAATAACAATTTCAGTATTAGGGACATCCGTTAAAATTAGACGTACTGCTAAAATGGGCGGAGATGTAGGAGGAAACATTGATAACAAGCGTATCAGCAAGGAATCAGGATTTCCGAAAGCAAAAAAAGCTATAACTATATTTAATATCGGTAACATTATTAAAGAACCACGTGCACTTGTATTAGGATCATTAATTGTTGCAGCAATCGCAGAAAAAAATGTGTTCCAAAATATAAATCCCAAAAATGAAAATACCATTAAAATAAAAAGTATTTTAGGATTACTAAAATCAAGCGGAATTGACCAACCACTTTCAAATATAGAAGAAATTATTACAAAAATAACGGTGCTTAAAGAGTAAGTTACAAGTAGGCTAAAAGATAATAAAGATATTCCGATAATTTTTCCGTCTATCCAAGTTTGAGGGGAGATTGCCGATACAATTACTTCTGTTATTCGTAATTGCTTTTCACCGGTAATAGCAGTAAACTGATAAGCAAGACCTAAGAACACTCCCATTAGCATCATTCCTATTAGAATACCTGCAGCTATCTTTTCACCGGCGCTAATTTTTGTGTTATTTGCTTCTGTAAAAATAGTTGCTATAGACGGGATATTAAAAATATTGTTTATGGTTTCATCTGAAATATTGGCTTGTTTTATTTTCAGTTCTGTTCTATGGTTTAATATAATTTGTATAACCTCATTAACCCAATTTCTATTGCTTTGTGTATATATTTTTATGCTATCTAAACTATTAATTTCAACTATTGCATCAATCTTTTCAGTTTTAAGTTTTTCTTTGTATTCACTAAATGAAAATTGTTTTGATTTAAAGACGTATTTTTCCGAATTTAATTTTTCAATAACTAATTCAGAATTGTTTTTAACAGCTATAATTTTTTTACTATTAAAATATTTATTATATAGTGAAATTCCCCCAAATATCATCAAACTTATTAAACTGAAAACAATAATTGTAATTATATGTTCTTTTAGCTTAAACCATCTTGAAAATTCCCAAATAGAAACATCATAAATAAGCTTTAGCTTTTTGTTCATATTCTACTCCTTTCCCTTAATAAGTTGAATAAAAATATCATGTAGAGTTATATTTGCCGATTTGATTGAAATGATAGTATTCAAATTAATGATATGGCTTAATAAATCATTTAATTTGCTGTTATTATGCACAATAAGTTTGCATTCATGATCAGAAATTTTCTCAAAAGTTTTAATTATTTCCAAGTTATTAAATTTAACTTCGTTTATCTGCTCAGCAGTTTTAATATATATGATCTCATCAGCCCTGAAGTTGCTTTTAATTTCTTTGATTGTTCCGGTTACAACAGTTTCTCCTTTATTTAATAAATGCACTCTATCGGCTATTTTCTCTACCAGATGCATTTGATGAGCACTGAGCAAGATAGTAGTTCCCGTAGTTGCTAATTCTTTAATAATGCTTATAAACAGCTCTTGATTAATCGGGTCAAATCCGGAAAAGGGTTCATCAAGAATTGCAAAAATCGGGTTATGTAAAATTGAGGAAATAAACTGTATTTTTTGTTGATTTCCTTTCGATAGAGTGTTTAGCTTATCGAACCGTCTTTCAAAAAGTTCCAATTTTTCTAACCACATCTCTGCACTTTTTCGGGCATCTTTTTTATCCATCCCCCTAATTATGCCTAAGTAAATTAATGACTTAATTATAGGGATTTCCTGATATAATCCTCTTTCTTCGGGAAGATACCCCAAAAAGCTGTTTTTATTTACTTTTGAAAGAGAATTGTTAAAATTGTAATTAATAATTCCTGAATCAGGTTTAATTATATCAGTTAGCATTCTAACAGTTGTGGTTTTCCCTGCTCCGTTTGGTCCTAACAAAGCAAAAATTTCTCCGGATTGGATAGAAAATGAAAGGTTATTTACTGCCAATACCTTAGAAAATCCTTTTGTTAGATTTTTAACTTCGAGTATTTTTGCATTCATGGAGTAATCTTTTTTAATTTATTATTAGTTTAAATAATGTAAAAATCGAATTAAACGGGTAGTATCAAAACAATATTAAAGCAAAAATGAAGTTGTGCTTAACCCCTTTGTTGGATGGAATATTGAATAAGTAAGGGGAATTAAATGCTTATTAATTTATATAACCTTCATTCCTCTCGTTAAAGAGAGGGATGAAGGTGAGTTTTTTATTTCAAATGTACTACTACTTGTGCTAAAAATTATCTGTTTGATTCAGCATCGAGGACTAGAATTTTTGAAGCTATAAATTAGTCATATTTCAATGTGCTTCCGCCTATAAATTCTCTTAACACAGAATCGCCGGGAACAGGAGAATTATCCGGAACACCTTGTATTTCGGCGAGCATGTTTTTTACTCTTGCAGCTCTTTCAAAAGCATCAACCCTTAACGGATCGTTAGCATATTTTAATTCCCATTCCTTGAAATAATCAAACAATAGCGGTTTATATAATGCTAACTCATAACTCATAGAAGTATTAATAATATAATCCGCACTATTAGCATAAGGGAGGATGTGACGTTTTTCTCCGCTTCTTACATAATGCCAATGTAATAAAGTTTGTTCAGGATTATATGCACGGTGAACCGAGTCTCTCAACATTCTACGCATTAATCTAATATCTGTCCATCTTACATATGCACCGCTACTTGTTTTCATTTGTAATAAAGGTTCCAGGTATAGTTTAAATTTCTGTTCGGCAGGAATATCTTTACTAAATGCAGGAAACAATCCATGTAAACTATCCAATAATAAAATTTCATTTTCTTTTAATTGAATAGGGGTACGGTCTAAGTAGCGTTTGCCGGTTTTAAAATCGTAATAAGGGATTTTAACTTCTTCACCCGAAGAAAGTCTTACTAAATGTTCGTTAATCAAATCTAAATCCAAAGCCTGAGGAGTTTCGAAATCATAATCTCCGAATTCATCGACAGGATGTAATTCTAAATCGAAAAAGTAATTATCAACAACAAGAGGTACAAATTTCAATCCCATTTTATTTAATCGCATTTCAAGTTTAAGAGTTGTTGTTGTTTTTCCTGATGAAGAAGGTCCGCTTACCATAACCATTTTCAGTTTATCACTACGTTCTTTTATTAGTTCTGCCGCCATATCTAGCTGACTTTCATAATTTTTTTCAGATTCGTGTACAATTTGAGGAAATTCCCCGTTCAACACCCGTTTATTAAAACCTTGAGTAGTATTTAAGCCATGGGAAGTAGCCCAATCTAATGAACGCCAGACTTTAGCCCAAGGTATGTTTTCAAGAGGCTTACTAAAATGTCTATAGTCGTTTTGTCTTCTTT
>JAEXOD010000204.1 GCA_023447335.1 Bacteroidota bacterium | reverse complement strand
AGTTAACAGTGGGGCTATATATGAATCGTGACCAAATCGTAAATCTGCGGATATATTATTGTTTTTTATAGCATTATCGGCGCAGTCCAATATGTTTTTTAATAATTTTTTTGAGCTATCAACGGCTGCTTTGCTTGTAAATACCATGTATAATTTAATGTTGGATGATTGCCACAAAATAAAAAGTTCGTCTTTAGAAAAAACATCAGTCATTGAAATATTTAGGTGATTTACATCTTGAATATCGGCAACAAGATAATATAATTTAGAAATAAAATCAGCTTTATCTGTAACTAATTTGTTTGCATATACGGTATCTGAAAAAACTTTTACGAAGTAAGTCCCAAAATCAAAATTATTTTGGATAAAGTTTTTGCTTACGGCATTAATTGAATCACGATAAGGGACTTTATAGCTATTATTTAAATAAGTATCTCTTTTTGTTGCGTTACGTTCAATAATAATATCAGGGTTAAGTTCTTTTAGTGATTCGTTATTAGCAGTCATGCTTAATATACAGCGCGGAACAACGGTTGACCGACTATATACGTAACACTTCTTTTGATTGTTTGGGTTAAATATTTCGGGGAAATTTTGAAACATTCTTTGGGCTATTTCTTTATGTTCTTTAATTCCCAAGGGGGTTACATCTCCGTAACGAGCTTCGGCATCTAGCGCAAATAATCTAATTCTTTCGAATAAACTCTCGCCAAACGTTGATAATTTTTTATCTACATGAGCTTTATAAAGGATGTCGGAGACAACCGTATAACTTTCTGCCGGTTCTAAATATCGTGAACCGTGCCTTCCGTAATGACTAATATAAAAAGGTTTGTATCCTTCCGGCGCCTGTGTTAATTCGCTATTGGTATAAATATAGGGTTGATAAACTCCGCTTGCGTATTTGATGTCACTTAAAAATTCTTCTTTGGTAGTTTGTGAATAAATTGAAGAACAACAAATAATAAGATAAATAAACAGAGGTGTTTTTTTAACTAAAACGTCAATATGTTTAGTTAAAGAAATAATACTGGCAAGTAAAGTAAAAAATCTTTTATTTTTCATGAACAATCCTTAATAAAATTTTATAAAATTGATTTACATCCATAATTAAAAATTTTAATTGATTAGTACTTGTTTTTTATTACTTATTGATAAATGACATAACAATTTCATTTATCCACTAAAAAAAATACAATCTCGAAAAATATACGAAAATTAATGAATAAATCCGCATAGAAACGGCTATATAGAGTGTACGAAAAAAAGTACGGCAAAATTATACCCGGTTTTATCCATGTAGGGCATTAAATTTACGAATAAAAAATTCCTTATTCAATTAAACCCGGATAGGGAATTTTTTGTATAGCTTAAGCGTAAAGGAAAAAATACTATAAAAAAATTCCTTTTGTTTTTTAATAGTTTTATATTAACTTTGTTGGCTATTTAAAAATTAATCATTAATATATTCAACAAAAATTATTCCGCCATGAAAAAGCTATTAATTTATATTGCGGCTTTACTTTGGGGGACGGTACTTTTCGGGCAAAACGATTCATATTATAATTTAATAAACCCAACTTCTTCAAGTTTTATCTCTGATTTGCAAAATAAAATTAGAAGTCCATATACAAGAGTTGATTACTCAGAGTTTGACGAAACAAACGTAGCTAATTTTGCTTCTCGTGATACCACCGGCGGACAAAGAGTAGTTACTTGCGTATATTCAGGCGAAGATTATGTTTATACGCCGCCGTTTGCTTGGATACCATTTAGCAGAGAACATACATGGTGCCATAGTTGGATGCCAAGTTATGATTCAAAGACTACAAACGAATATGCGGATCAACATCATTTATTCCCCACAAATCAAGACGATGCCAACGCAGTAAGAAGTAATCACCCGCTTGGTGAAGTTAGTACTATGACAAGTTCTTATATGTTAAGTACATATGGTAAAAATTCATCAAATCAAAATGTATTTGAGCCGAAGGAAGGACATAAAGGGGATGCTGCACGCGCTTTATTATATATGTGTGTAAGATATCATGGAGTTAACGGATTAAATTGGTCATTTAATTGGTTAAATAACACCAGACTTCCCTCAATAAGTGAAGCTCCTCAAGATTTAAGTCTTCTGTTGGCTTGGCATAAAGCAGATCCTCCCGATAAATGGGAAGTAGAGAGGAATGATTATATCGAATCTATTCAAAAGAATAGAAATCCTTTTGTTGACCATCCCGAATATGTAAATTATATTAATTTTAATGATGTATCAAAATTATCCCCAAGTTATGCAACAGAGCCTACAAACTTTCCCACAAACTTTACGGCTACTTTAAACGGAGATAAAACTCAAATAACATTGAATTGGACGGATGCATTGGCAGGAACCACCTCGCCGTCAGGTTATCTAATAGTTGCATATGATAAAGATGCATATTTTATTCCCATAGATGGTTCGGTGTATACATCGGATACTGATCTAAGTGACGGGAAGGCAGTTGTTTATATTAATTATTCCGCAGCCGATAATTATACGTTTACCGGATTAAACCCTGCAAAAACATATTATTTTACTGCATATTCTTATAATGGTACGACTACTTCAATTAACTATAAAATTGGCGGAACCTCCCCTCAAGCAAATTCAATTTTACCGGTGGAAGAACCAACTAACTATCCGACTTCGGTTACAACAAGCAATTCAGGATACTCGGGTTTCAGAGTGAATTGGACAGATGCTACAGGGACGAATTTACCGGATGGGTATTTAATTTTAGTTAATACAACCGGTACATTTACAAATCCTACAGACGGAATTATTTATAATGATTATATAAACGCCGATGAAGGAGTAGCTGTTGCTAATATAAGTCATAATGATATTAATTATTACGCATTAAACGGTTTAAGTGACAATACGACATATTATGTAAAAATATTCTCGTACGCAGGAAGCGGTTCACAGATTAATTATAAAACTGACGGAGTACCGCCTACCGCAAGTGCAACAACTTTAGTAATTCCGGAACCTACCAACTACCCTGCTAATGTTAACATAAGTGATATTACTTCAACAAGTTTTAAAGTTAACTGGGAAGAAGCAATAGGTGTTAACTTACCTGAAGGATATTGGATAATGATAAATACGACAGGTACATTCACAAACCCGAATGACGGAGCTGCAGAAGAAGATGATACCGACTTAGGAGACGGAAGCGGAGTGGTACATATTAGTTATTCAGATGTAAACAATTACTTGTTTACAGGATTAACGTCGAGCACAACATACTATATTAAAGTGTTTTCGTATTCCGGAGACAATTTTAGAAGAAATTATAAAATAGACGGTGTTCCTCCGACTGCAAACGCAACTACTACTGCAATAACAGCTTATACAGTTAGCTTATTAGATGATTTTAATAGAGCGAATAATTCAAGTTTGGGAAATAGTGCATTGGGAATGGCTTGGTCTAAGACTGAAACTACATCAGGTTTAGTTTCAATAACTTCAAATTTATTGATGATAAGCTCATATTCATCAGCGGGTAGAGAAAGAGCATATATCGATTTATCGAATATTCAAAATTATCCTACAACTTTAGGAAATGCTAATAAAATTCTTACTTGGTCATTTAACATGAGGCAAAACAGAGATGCACCTTCCGGTTTTGATAGCGGCAATTATGGGGTAGCGTTTATTTTAGCTGCGTCTTCTACTGATATAACAACAGCAAACGGTTACGCGGTTATTGAAGGAAATTCCGGAACTCCTGATCCGGTAAAATTAGTTTATTTTGAAAACGGTATTAATCTGAATTCAAAAATCACACCTTTTATCACTGGTAGCGAAAATGTATCATATAATTATGCAAGTATTAAAGTTACATATAATCCTTCCGACAATGTTTGGACTTTATACGGTGATCTAAATGCCGGTTCGTTTATTAGAACAGACACAAGATTAACAAATACATTAATAGGAAGCGCGACCAATACAACTTTTACAAATATTAGTTTACCTTATTTAATGCTTTTATATAATCATAATACAGTTGATACTGATTTTTCTATTTTTGACGATATTTACGTTTCAAACCCTGAAAATATGTTGCCGGTGGAATTACATTCATTCGGAGCTATTAGAAATAACGACAAAGTAATATTAAACTGGCAAACCGATACCGAAATAAACAATTTAGGCTTCGAAGTACAAAAACAAACCGGAGAAACTTGGGAAAAAATAGGCTTTGTTAACGGAAAAGGGAACAGTAACGTAAAAAACGAGTATAGTTTTACAGATATTAATAAATCCATAGAAAAAACGGCATACAGACTTAAACAAGTTGATACTGACGGACAGTTTAGTTTTAGCGAAATTATTTACGCCGAAGGTTTTTTGACAAATTTTAATTATAAATTATATCAAAATTATCCTAATCCGTTTAATCCTTCAACAATTATCAAATATCAAATTCCAAAAGACGGAATTGTTGAACTTAAACTATATGATATTTTAGGAAACGAAGTAAGAACATTGTTTAAAGAGTATAGAACAAGAGGTCAATATACATTTAATTTCAATTCAGATAATTTAGCTGCCGGTGTATATATTTATAATTTAAGAAGCGGGTATTTTTCGGAATCTAAAAAAATGATTGTATTAAAATAAATATTAGGTATAAAATGAAAAGCAAAATATTTTGGATTGTTGAACTTGATATTTTAGAAAATGATAAAAATAAAATTGAATTATTTATGAAAGATGTGTTTGAAGCTGCAATTATGGATGAATCAGGTACATTAAGTAATGAATGGTTTATTACCGAAGATTTTACAAAATGTACAATGATTGACAGGTATAGAGATAACGATTCGGTATTGGCACATCTTGCTATATTTGCCGAAAAATTCAATGAAAGATTTAACAGCTATTTTAAACTTACTCGGTTTATTGTTTACGGAGAGCCTGACGAAAGAGTAAAAAATGCGGTTGCGGGGTTTAATCCTATTTATATGCCTCATTACGCCGGTTTTGAAAAATAACAAAAAAATATTGGCTCAAAGTCTCATATTTTCTTGACTTTATTATAAAAGTTAACGATATTATAATTCGCTTATAATAGGGGAATATAAGTATGAGACATAGCGGAAATATTGAACTAGCATTACGTAAATTTGTAGCACCTGAATATATTTTTGGTGTTGATGCAAGAAAACTCGCGGCAAATTATTGCAAAAAACTTGCCGCCGAAAATATAATGTTGGTAACGGATAAAGGGCTACGGGCAACTATGCTTGTAAGCGAGTTAGAATTAATGTTGCAAAAGGAAGGACTTCCGTATATCATTTACGATGAAATTTCGCCCAATCCGCGTGATTATGAAGTGATGAAAGGTGCAGAGATATTTAAGCAAAATAAATGTAACATAATTCTTGCATTAGGCGGAGGGAGTGTTTTAGATTGTGCAAAGGGAATAGGAATAGTAGCAACAAATTTTAAAGATATAGAATATTTTGAGGGGATTGATAAAATTGAAAAACCAACACCTCCGTTAATTTGTGTTCCTACTACTGCCGGGTCATCTGCAGACGTATCACAATTTGCCATAATAAATAATTCAAAAGAAAAATATAAAATGGCTATTATCAGTAAAGCTTTGGTTCCGGATGTTTCGCTTATTGATCCGATAGCATTACAATCTATGGATAGCTATTTAACAGCCTGTACGGGAATGGATGCACTGTCACATGCATTTGAAGCGTATGTATCAAACGCAAATTCTCCTTTTACAGATTTATATGCAACCGAGGCTATAAAACTAATTCATGAAAATTTAATGACAACTATATTGCTTCCCGATAACTTGCAAGCCCGAGGGAAAACAGCACTTGGAAGCTTATATGCAGGATTAGCTTTTTCGAATGCAAGTTTGGGATGCGTGCATTCTTTGGCTCATAGTTTAGGCGGATATATGGATTTACCTCACGGAGAGTGTAATGCAATTTTATTGCCGCATGTTGTAGATTATAATTTTGATAGCGCGCACGAAAGGTATAAAAATATTGCTAAAATATTAAATCTGCATGTGGAAGATTTGCCTGTAAATGCAATAAAATCAAAACTGATTGATTATTTAATAGAATTTAAGAAAAAAGTTACAATTGTTGATACTTTAAAAAATAAAGGGGTAAAGACAGATATTATTTCTGCACTTTCAGATAAAGCAATAAAAGATCCTTGCAATGCAACTAATCCCAAAGCACCTACAAAAAATGATTTAGCTACAATTTATAGCGAAGCTTTGTAAATGAATGAAAATTTTGAACAACAGCGCGATAAAATTATTGGTTTAGGTGAAAATTCTTTTAAAAAGAGTTATTACCCCGAATTACAATCCAAAATTTATGAATTGGAAACAGGATACTTAAATTTAACAAATGCTTTTAATAGTATAAATGATTCATTGGTTATTCACGATCAAAAGGGAACAATTTATTTTTTAAACAAACAAGCAGAAAAGTTTTTTAATTTAATTGAAGGGGAATATAAAAATTTAAGTTTGTTTAAATTATTGTTGCCTGATGCGGATATAAAAACACTTGAAGAAATTTTTGAAATTGTTTTAAAAGGAACCCCTCAAATAGTTAACTTAATTTGTAAACCGATAAACTCAAATGAAGATATTAACGTACAAGTTTCATTAAGCAAAGTATTTTGGTATGGTAAAAATTTGCTTATATCTGTAATACGAGATTTTTCTGAGCGAATTAAGTTTGAAGAAGAATTGATAAGGGCTAAAACAGAAGCTGAAAATAGTGATAGATTAAAAACTTCCTTCTTGCAAAATCTTTCTCACGAAATTAGAACACCGCTAAATGCCGTTAACGGGTTTAGTGCATTATTAAATAAATCTGAATATTCAGAAGAAGAAAAAAAGAATTTTATTACTATAATTCAAAAAAATAGCGAGCAACTTCTAAACATTGTAACAGATGTTTTAACAATTTCAGGTTTAGAAAATAATCAAGAAAAAATTGAGACTAATGTAGTTTCCGTTAATAAACTTTTAATGGATTTAGTTGAGCAATACGAACAGAGGGCGGTATACAAAAATTTAACTATCTCGGCATCTTTTGCTCTACATGATAGAAACGTAGAGGTCTATACTGATAAATCGAAATTATCACAAATTATTGCAAATATAATTTCTAATGCCATTAAATTTACTAACCACGGTTTTGTAAAAATTGATTATAAACTTAAAGATGGTCAGCTTGTTTTTTCGGTATCTGATACAGGAATAGGTATTTCACCTGAAGCCATTAACTATATTTTTGAAAGATTTAGGCAAGCCGATAAAAGTATCCAATTTGAATATGGAGGTATTGGACTTGGATTATCCATAGCAAAAGGATATGTTGAACTTTTAGGCGGCAAAATTTGGTGTGAATCGGAATACGGTAAAGGGACAACGTTTTATTTTACAATTCCGTATAAACCGGTACATAATGTAGATTTTAAAAAAGTTTCATCAAAAAAAGGGGAAGAAAGTAGAATTATATTGATAGCAGAGGATGAGGAAATTAATTATTTATACTTAGAATTAATCCTTAAAAAACTTAATTTTATTATCTTACATGCATGGAACGGGAAAGAAGCAATCGAAACTTGTGAAAAAAACAACAAAATCGGTTTAGTTTTAATGGATATAAAAATGCCGGTTATGGACGGACATACTGCTGCTCAAATGATTCGCAAAGTTCGTCCCGAAATTCCGATTATTGCACAATCTGCTTATGTTTTACAAAACGATAGACAATCTTATTCAGATGTATTTTCAGATTATCTAACTAAGCCAATAGCATTACCCGTTTTAACGAAAACTGTATTAAAATATTTTAATTAAAATAATAAAAAAGCAGGGATATTTTTTTGTTTGTAAGAGAATATCGGAAAAACATTGATATACCATTATAGGATTATTTCTTTCTTGTTTATTCCGGTTTAATTGGGTTAACCTGAATAGATTAATTACTAATTTCAAATCCAACTATTCAGATAAAAAATTGAGATAACCAAAAACTTATTCATTTTATTAAGAGAATAATTTTATTATATTAATATTTTGTTTAAATATTAATTATAGTGAAATAATGGACATTAGAATTAAAGAAAAAATCGAAAATTTATCAAAACGAAATAAAATATTTATTTCAATCGTATTATTTTGTGTATTAATTATTGCAATTGTATTTTTGTTCGGAGGGAAATCTACCAAAGAAGAAATACCGACATATAAGGCTCAAAAAGGGAATTTTATAATATCTTTAGCCGAGAGCGGTGAATTAATTGCAAAAAATAGTATTACAATTCCTGCTCCCAGAATAAGAGGCACTTTAAAAATTGTTTATCTAATTCCGGAAGGGAAATATGTTTCTGCCGGAGAAGTATTGGTAAAATTTGACCCTACAGAATCGTTAGCAAAAGTACAAGAGGAGCAGTCAAAATTAGAAATGGCTTTATCGGAAAAAGAGAAATTACTGGCAAACCATGCTTCTTCAAACGCACAAATGGAATCACAATTAAAAAGTGCCGAATTAAGTTTCGAGCTTTCAAAATTAAATTTAGAGCAAATGAAATTTGAGGCTGAAGCTAAACAGCGAGAGGCGAAACTTAATCATCAAAAAAATGAGCTAAGTTATTTACAAACCAAACAAGAGTATGAATCCAAAAAGATAATTCAGAATAGTGAATTAAAAAAGATGCAAATTGAAATTAGACAAAGGCAAAACGATTTGGATGAAGCTAAAAGAGTATTAGATGCTTTAACTTTAACAGCACCGGCAGAAGGTTTAGTAGTTTATGCCGCAAATTGGTCTAATGACGGAAGAAAGTATACCATAGGTGATACCCCATGGGGCGGAGCTACTATTGTAACATTACCGGATTTATCCTTTATGCAAAGTTTAACATCTGTTAATGAGGTTGATGTTAGTAAAATAAAAGTAGGCAATAAAGTTGTAGTTAAATTGGATGCTTTTCAAGATAGCACTTTTGAGGGAACTATTGCAAACGTAGCTTCTTTAGGTAAACAAAAAGGAAGTGACCCCAATATAAAGGTTTTTGAAGTACTTGTTGATATTAAAGGGCGTTCAAAAATTTTAAAACCGGGAATGACAACGTCAAATAAAATTGTAATAAATCAAATTTCAAATGTAATTTCTGTTCCGCAAGAAGGAGTTTTTGATAAAGGGAAATTTAAAGTTGTTTATTTAAAAGATGGCTCTTCGTATGAAGAAATTAAAGTAGAAACGGGAGAAAAAAACGAGGATTTTGTTGTAATTAAAAAAGGTTTGAAAGGGGGCGAATTAATTTATTTAAAAGATCCGATGCTTGTTGAAGAAGAAAACGGAACAGAAAACAACTCCGGAATTCCGGAAGATAAAAGATGAATAAGATAGAAAATTTTAAGATTGGTATTGCCGAGCTAAAAGCAAATATGCTTAGAACAGCATTAACAATGCTGGGAATTATTTTTGGTGTAGGGGCTGTAATTGCAATGTTATCTATCGGAGAAGGTGCAAGGCAAGAAACCTTAGAACAAATTGAATTACTCGGTACAAATAATATAATTATTAAAAAAATTGACAAAAAGCCAAGCGGAGCTCAAGAAAAGAACACTTTTTCACCGGGCTTAAATTTGAACGATGCAAATTCAATATTGGCAATTAATCCGTTTGTTGAAGCAGTTACACCACAATTAGAGTATAAAATTAAAGTTATGTATAAATCCGATTTTTTAGAGACTAATATTATCGGAACTACTGAAAACTACCCAAACACGTTTAATAGTTCAACAGAAGACGGAGAGTTTTTTAATATATCTCACATTAATAATTATGCTCCTGTTTGTGTTATTGGTAGCGGAATTAAAGAACAATTATTTAAGTTTGAAACGCCGATTGATAAGAAGATTAAAATCGGTACGCAATGGTTTAGAATAATAGGCGTTTTAAACAAGAAAAACGTAAGCAATTCAAGCGGTGAAAAACTAGGATTTAGAAACTTTAACGACGACATATATATTCCGTTTACAACTATGACATATAAACTTGAGAAACCTGTAGAAAATCAACAAGGCGGAATGTTTGTTGTTTACTGGGGTATGGGTGATCAATCCGTAAATATTGCAGATAGAAAACCGGTTAATCAACTAACCGTAAAAGTGAAAGACGGTAAACCGATTAGAGAAACTGCGGAGTTAATAGAAAAAATATTAAAAAGAAAGCACTATGGTGTAAAAGATTATGAAGTAATAATTCCCGAGCAATTATTAGAACAAAAACAAAAAACACAAAAGATATTTAACGTAGTAATGGGGGCAATTGCCGGAATTTCTCTTTTAGTCGGAGGTATTGGAATTATGAATATTATGCTTGCCAATATTTTAGAAAGGACTAAAGAAATAGGAATTAGACGAGCTATCGGTGCTACAAAACAAGATGTTTTAGAGCAGTTTATTTATGAAGCGGTTGTTATTAGTGTAATAGGCGGTTTTATCGGGATTATTACGGGATATATAATCACAAGTATTATTACAAGTTATGCGGAATGGAGAACTGTTATTACTCCTTTTTCAGTAATATTGGCGTTTACTGTTTCGGTTTGTGTGGGATTAATTTTTGGTATATATCCGGCAAAAAAAGCTGCCGATAAAGATCCGATAGAGGCATTAAGATATGAATAAATACAATTTTACCATGAAAAATATTTTGTTTCTACTTCTAATAAGTTCAGTAATTAACGCACAAGAAATTTTAACTTTGGATGGAGCGTTAAAGATAGCATTAAAAGAGAGTTATAATGTTAAATCTGCACAGTATACACTTGAGAGCTCCCAAAAATCTTTAGAGGCGGTAAAACTCGGTTTACTTTCATCAGTTGACTTAGAATTTGATTTACCCAACTATAATCGAAGTCTTTCAAGTAAATTTAATACAGCCACCGGAAGTGACCAATTTTATTCGGTCGGTTACACAACTTTAGAAGGAAGGCTTTCTATAAACCAACCAATAATTTTTACAAACGGCACATTTTCAATAGTCGGGTCTATATTCGGACGCGATCAGTTTAGCGATAATACACCGAAAACACGCGATTATTTTTCTAATGTTAGTTTAAGGTTAAGACAACCACTTTTTACATTTAATAGTCAAAAAGCAAATTTAGAAAAAGCCGAAATTAATCTTGAACAGGCAAAAAGAAATTACACTCAGACCGAGCGAGATATAATTTATAGAGTAACGGCAAGTTTTTATAGATTATATCAATCAAAGAAGAATATGGAAATTTCGGGTGAAAAGGTAAAGCAAACAGAAGTTTCTTATGAAACTGCCGATAATAAATTTAAAGCCGGACTTATTGCCGAAGTTGAAGCATTACAACTTGAAGTTGATTTAGCATCGGCAAAAAACGAATTATTGAATGCAACCACAAATTTTGAAGAAGAAAAAAACAATTTTAAGTTGTTAATAGGACTTCCATTTTCTGATGACTTCGATATACAAACTGATTTAAGCTTCTCGGATTTTACAGTAAATTTGGAAGAAGCTATTGAAAGTGCTAAAAAAAACAGACCTGATATAGTGAATGCCGAAAATGATGTTTATATTAGTAAATTGAATTTAGAGGAAATAGACAGTAAAAATAATATTAAAGCAGAATTAACGGCAAATTACGGAATAAATAAGAACGATACCGAGTTTGATAAAATTTTTAATAATTTTGCAGATACAAGAAGCGTTGTTTTTACTTTGTCGGTTCCGGTTTGGGATTGGGGACAGAATTCAAGAGAAACAGAAGCAGCCGAAGCAAATTATAAATTAAGACAATTAAGTAAAACCAATATTGAACAATCTATTATTAATGAAATTACCACTTCTTATAATAGAATAATTTCTGCCAAAGCACGCGTGCAGGTTTTAAGCATATCGGTTGAAGTTGCAGAAAAAAGTTATTTAATTTCGGTAGAACGGTTTAAGTCCGGAACAATCACCGGTTTCGAGCTTTCACAAATTCAGTTAAGATTAACGGATTCTAAGCTAAATAGCTTAAATGCATTAATTGATTATAACATAGCAGTAGCTGATTTGGAAAGAAAAGCATTTATTAACTTATTAAAGAAGAACTAAAATGGAAAAAATATTTTTACCGGGATTAAATAGTCAATTAAATTATGTAATTGAAAATGTAAATTTAACTGATAAAAAAGTGCTTGTTGTAGGTACGTTTAGCGAATCGGTAGCAATTAAATTTGCAAAAATGTCTAATAATGAAGTAGAATTAATTGTACCTGATTTTGAGGCACTGATCGGAAGTAAAGTTTTTTTAGAAGGTGAGAGTGGTGTAAAGACCAGAATTATGGATTATTGTCAAACAGATTTTGATAAAGAGACTTTTGATTTTGTTTATGCACAGGCTTCCGTTTCTACAGGGAATAGGAGAAAAATTCTTAAAGAACTAAAAAGGATTACAAAACCTGACGGATTGGTGGTAATTGGTGAAATATACTCAAAAGAATCCGATCTGCCTGTTTTTATGAAAAATGCATTGGATAATTCCGATTTACACCCTATTTTTG
Organism: Bacteroidota bacterium; assembly: GCA_023447335.1. Classification (GTDB taxonomy): domain Bacteria; phylum Bacteroidota; class Ignavibacteria; order Ignavibacteriales; family Melioribacteraceae; genus JAEXOD01. The sequence goes on along the minus strand of JAEXOD010000204.1, from coordinate 25,254 downwards.
AAGACCAAATTGTTAAGTATTATGAAGAGATTGGTTTCGAGGTTAAATATGAAGAAAACCACGATAAATTATTAATGGATTATTATTTTGAATGTAAACGTCAATTAAATCAATCCAAAGATAAGTTAAATGATAATGAACAAAGTTATTATAAAAAAATTCTTAAAAGAATTAGCCACGAGTCAAATCTCTTTATGAAATTTAATGCCGTTAAGTATATTGGTTTTAAAATTTTAGAATTACGGAGAAAATAATTGAAAAAAGGGGAAATATTAACTGTAACAATTACAGATTATGCATTTGAAGGGAAAGGGATTGCTAAAATTAACATTGACGGAAACGAAGATAAAAAACTTGTAATATTTGTACATGGCGGTTACCCGGGTGATACTTTAGAAGTTGCGATTACTAAATATAAAAAAACTTATGCAGAGGCGGCAGTTAAAACCATTATAACTCCTTCTCCGGTTAGAACAGATCCAAAGTGTAGTTATTCCTTATATTGCGGTGGTTGTAAACAGCAAGATATGATTTACGATAATCAAGCTGAATATAAACAAGCTCAAGTAAAAGATATTTTTGAAAGATTAGGAGGTTTATTTAACTTTGAATTTGAGAAAATTGTAAAAGCAGAAAATTATTTTTATTATCGTAACAAGATGGAATACTCTTTTGCGGTAAAACGCTGGCTTACTCCCGATGAAATTAATAATAATTTTGATATTGCCGATCGAGATTTTGCATTAGGTATGCATTTGCCAAATATGTACGATAAAGTGTTGGATATTAAAGAATGTTTTTTACAATCTGAGTTGAGTAATAGAATTCTTAATTTTACGAGAGATTATTTTAAAAGTAAAGAAATATCGATATATTCTACTAAAACACATGAGGGAATTTTAAGAAATTTAGTGATAAGAACGGCATTTCATACTAATGACGTTATGGTAAATCTTGTTACTTCAGAAGAAAATGACGACCTAATGATAGATTATTGTAAAGAATTGCTTAAAATATGTCCGGAAGTTACTACTTTTGTTAATAACATTAGTCAAAAAAAAGCCTCGATCGCATTCGGCGATTACGAAAAACTATATTATGGTAACGGAGTAAATTACGATTATATTGGGAAATTTAAGTTTAGAATAAGTGCAAATTCATTTTTTCAAACTAATACAAAACAAGCCGAAAAATTATATTCAACAGCAAAAGAATATGCCGATATAACTGTAAACGATGTTGTATATGATTTATATTGCGGAGCGGGAACTATATCAATCTATGTTTCGGAAGATGCAAAAAAGGTGTTTGGATTTGAAACGGTTGAATCCGCAATAGCAGACGGCGAAATAAATATTTCAATTAATAATATTGATAACGTAAAATTATTTACTGCAGATTTAAATAAATCATTTTTGAATTTGATTGAAAAGAATGAGCTTGAAAAACCCGATATACTAATTGCCGATCCGCCTCGCAGCGGAATGAATCCGACAACCGTAAAAGACATTATACATCTTTCTCCTAAACGTATTGTTTATGTAAGTTGTAATCCGGCTACTCAAGCAAGAGATATTAAATTACTAATAGAGGGCGGTTACAAATTATTAAAAGTTAAACCCGTAGACATGTTTCCGCATACTTACCACATTGAAAATGTAGCCTTATTAGAAAAATAAGCAAAATTATAACTTTATTAACATTTATACGTCTAATATGTTATTAAATAGCGGATGTATTAAATGAAATTCTTAAATATATTATTTTTGTTTGTTATTATTTCTTTTATGGGGTGTAAATCTGATTTCAACAGAGTTCCGTTGATAAAGACAGAGCAATTCTTCAAAAATCCCGATAGGCTTGTATATAAAATTTCTCCTGACGGAAATTATATATCATATTTGGCACCTATTAAAGGGAAGTTAAATATATTTATCCAAAAAATTGGCGAAAAACACGGAACACAAATTACCAATTCAACTGTTAGGGATATTCGTAACTATTTTTGGGTTAACAATACAAAATTAATTTACGGGTTGGATTTAATAGGAAATGAAAATTTCCAGTTATTTATTGTTGATATTAAAAACAAACAAACTTCACATCTTGCGGGTGAATCTAATAGTAACATTTATGTGTTAAATTCTGTTTTAGATAAAAAAGATAATCTTTTAATAGCAAGCAACAAAAGACAAAAACAAGTATATGACGTGTTTTTGTTAAATATTAACACTAAAGAACAAAAAGAAATATTAAAGAATAACGGGAAAATCACGTGGTTTTTACCAGATGATGATAAAGTTATACGAATAGTGTCGTCAACAGACGGTGTTAATACAGGATATTATTTTAGACAATCTGATAAAGACCAATTTAAAATGTTTTTTGTAACAGGGTTTGAAGATGACTTTAAGCCAATTAGCTTTACCGAAAACAAAAATGAAATTTATGCGTTATCAAATTTCAATAGAGATAAAATTGCTTTAATTAAATATGATATTAAAGAAAAAAAGGAAATCGACAAAATTTACGAAAACAATTTTGTAGATATTAAAGATGCTGTATTCACAACATATACCAAAAAACTTATTGGAGTTAGCATAACAAATTTACGTCCGGTTACAATTTATTTGAATAAAGATTTTGAAACGATTGCGAAAAAAATTAAGAATGAATTGCAAAACGATAATTTTATTTTTGAAAGTATTGATATAAAAGAAGAAAGATTTATTATCAGAACTTTTTCAGATAGGAGTATGGGTGAGTATTATTTGTTTATCAAATCAGAAAATGAATTAACTAAACTTGCAGAAGTTAATTCCGATCTTGATTCTGAAGATTTGGCAGAGATGAAACCGATAAGTTTTGTAGCTCGAGACGGTAAAAGAATTGAAGGATATTTATCTCTACCGCCAAATACTAAATCTTCAAATTTACCGGTTATCGTTATGCCTCACGGAGGTCCTTGGATGCGTGATGAATGGGGGTATAATAGTAGTGTCCAATTTTTATGCAACAGAGGGTATGCAGTGTTGCAAGTTAACTACAGAGGGAGTACCGGATACGGAAAGGAATTTATACTTGCCGGCTTCAAAGAATGGGGAGGGAAAATGCAAGATGATATTGCCGACGGTACAAAATGGTTAATTGAGCAGGGTATTGCTGATCCTGATAGAATTGGTATATATGGTTTTTCGTTTGGAGGATATGCGGCTTTAATGGGAGTAATTAAATATCCGGAATTATACAAATGTGCCGCAAGTTATAGTGGTTTAATAGACTTACGTTCTTTTATTTCTACTATTCCCGCTGACTGGGAACCGTTTAAAGAAATGATGTATAAAATGGTAGGTCATCCCATCAACGATAGTATAATGCTGCGAAATTCTTCTCCTTATGATTTAGCAGAGAGAATTAAAGGTAATGTTTTAATTGCACAAGGTGCAAATGATCCAAAAATAAAAATTTCTATAACTGATAGTTTTGTACAGAAACTCAAAAAAACTAATAACCAAATTGATTATATTGTTTACAAGGATGAAGGGCACGGATTTACTAACGAGAACAATAGAATTGAGTTTTTTAAAAAACTTGAATCTTTTTTAGCTAAAAATCTTGGCGGAAGGAAAGATTAACTTTGATTTTAAAATTAAATTTCTTTTATACATTTAATTTTATTCTGTTTTAAATTATATTTAAATACAAACTTTTTTAAAGGTGCAAGCTATGTTATTTTTATTAGCATTATTGGCTACGATAGTAGCATTTACTTTTTTTTTAAGTGCAAAAAAACGCGGTAAAACTCAAGAATCCGGATTTGCTTTGGCAGGAACATTTATTGCTTTAATTTTGGCAGTAATTCAAATATTTACGGTAATACCTGCCGGTTCTGTTGGAGTAGTTGACTTTTTAGGTAATGTTAGCTCTAATACCTTAAAAAGCGGTGTTAATACGGTTAATCCACTTGCAGAAATATTTAAGTTTAGTATAAAAACTCAAGAGCTTAAAGAAATGATGTCTGTTCCATCTCAAGAAGGATTAAGTGTTCAGCTTGAAATAAGTTTACTTTATAGCCTTGATCCCGATAACGCTTCAAAGATTTATAAAACAGTTGGTCCTAACTATGTGGACGTTATTTTAATTCCGCAATTCAGGTCGGTTGTTCGTGGTGTAACGGCAAAGTATGATGCTCAAGCATTATATACCGCAGGTAGAGAAATTTTGGCTAAACAGATTAGAGATGAGCTGGCAAGTTTGGTCGGTCCTCGCGGAATATTAGTGGAAGCAGTTCCTTTACGTCAAATAATGTTACCTCCCGGGTTAACGGCTTCTATTGAAGAAAAGTTAAAATCCGAACAAGAGAGTAAAAGAATGCAGTTTATTTTGCAAAAAGAAGAACAAGAAGCTGAAAGGAAGCGAATTGAAGCACGCGGTATTGCTGATTTTCAAGATATCGTATCAAAAGGGATTAGCGAGAATTTACTAAAATGGAAAGGAATAGAAGCAACCGAAAAACTTGCTAATTCCCAAAATTCCAAAATTGTTGTTATAGGTTCCGGTAAAGAAGGTTTACCGATTATTTTAGGAAACAATTAGAAAGAGTTAATATGCTAAAACCAAAACAAATAAAACTTAATAAACAAGAGTCCTTAATTATTGTATGGGATAACGGTAAAGAGCAGAGTTTTCCGCTAAAGTTTTTACGTGACGAAACACCTGATGCTCAAAACAAAGGCGAAACCATTTTATGGCGTCATTACCCTGCTCCCGCTAAAGGAGCTGATAAACCGGGTAAATATGAAGTGGATAAAATTGAAATTGTAGGAAGTTATGCCCTTAATATTAAATGGAAAGACGGTTACGATTACGGAATTTACTCTTGGGACTTATTAAAAAAATTGGGTGAATATCTTGAAGTTAAAGATAGTTTGCATCAAGATTTTGAGCACGATCATAATCATGAAGACGGTCATAATCATTAATTTTGGATTGATGAAATGAAAATAAATAAATTTGGTTCTTATTTTGCTTTTGTTTTTTTATTCTCGATAACAACCTTCGGTCAAATAAACACCGATAAAGAGATAACCTTGCAGGAATTAAAAGATCATGTTTTTACTTTGGCAAGTGACGAATTCGGAGGAAGAAAACCGGGGACTGAGGGGGACGTAAAATCGGCAGAGTATATTAAGACACAATTACAAGCATTAAATCTAATTCCTCTATATGATAACGGCTTGCAAAAATTTGAAGTAGTTACATCTATTAGTGCGGGAAAAAATACCTTAGTAATAGACGGGCATGGGTTTGAACTTGGTAAAGATTTTACCCCGCTTTCATTTAGCTCAAGCTCAAGTGTTTCCGGAAAAGCTGCATTTGTAGGATACGGATTAACGGTAGATGACGAAAACATTAAATGGAATGATTATAATTTAGATGTAAAAGATAAAATTGTTGTGATTTTACGCGGTACTCCTTCGTTTGATAGCACAAACCAACTTTCGCCTTATGCCGGGTTGCTAAAAAAAGTATATACGGCTAAAGATAAAGGAGCAAAGGGAGTAATTATTGTAACCGGTTCTAAATACGAAAAAGATGATACATTAATTCCTTTATCTTATGAAGGAAACCAAAATAGTATCGGAATTCCGGTTATTAATTTAACAAGAAAAGCTGCCGCTTCACTGTTCGCCAAAATTGATTTGACGCTTGATTTGCTTGAAGATATGATTAGTGACCAAAAAGCTGTTTTTAGTGCTGATTTGGATTTAGATGTAGAACTTACGGCAGAGATAATAAAAAATAAAGCTAAAACTGCCAATGTCGTTTATTTATTAAAAGGAAATGATCCGATTTTAAGTGACGAATATATTGTTTTAGGCGCTCATTTTGACCACTTGGGACTTGGTGGGTACGGAAGCGGGAGTCGTGTACCGGATACTTCTGCCGTTCATAACGGTGCAGATGATAATGCAAGCGGTACTGCTTCAATTATTGAAATAGTTGAAAAATTAGCAGCCGAAAAAGAAAATTTAAAACGCAGCTTTATAGTTGTTGCTTTTACCGGTGAAGAAATGGGACTTTTAGGTTCGAAATATTTTGTTAATAATCCGCCCGTTGACTTGAAAAAAATAAAACTCATGCTTAACTTGGATATGGTAGGAAGGCAAAACCCCGAAACTAAAGGTTTATCAATCGGCGGAGTAGGGACAGAGCAAAATATAGCAAAAGAATTGGAATTACTAGCAAAAGACGAAAGCTTAAATATTAAATACTCTAATGAAGGGTATGGACCGAGCGATCACGCTTCATTTTATTCAAAAGATATATCCGTACTTTTCTTTTTTAGCGGAATTCATGACGATTACCACACTCCGAGAGATGTAGCCAGCAAGATTAATTACGAAGGACAAAAAAACATAAGTGATTTTGTTTATAAAATCGCGAAATTTTTGGCTAATAAAACCGAAGAGATTGTATTTAAGGAATCAGGTCCAAAAGAGCAGCCGGAAACCAGGCGAAGTTTTAAAGTTACACTGGGAATTATGCCGGATGTAAGCGGAGGCGACATTAAAGGAGTGAAAGCCGATGCAGTTATTGAAGGACGCCCCGCCGCCAAAGCAGGAATGAAGAAAGGAGATATTATTATTGCATTAGACGGTAAGCCCGTTAACGATATTTATGAATATATGAATCGTTTGCAACAATTTAAAGTTGGTCAAAGAATTACTATTGAAGTTTTAAGAGGTAACGAAAAAATTATTTTAATTGCAGAGCTATAGTTTAATTTTGAATATTGAATTCTCAATTTTGAATTATTCTTCACATCACGCTTTACTTTGCAAAAAAACTTGTTACGCGTCATGCGTTACTCGTCACTAATCCCTTTCGGCCAACACTGCTAACTTTTACCCCCCCCAATATTTTACTCGGCAAACATTTTAAACTGTTTAAATAACTCAACAGCGGTTTCGAACGGAAAACGTGAACGAGTTAAAAATGATTCGTCCCTTTTTTCAATGGGTGGTTCATCCTCCCACTCTAAATTGGAATTTAGCACTTTATTAGTTGCAGTATCTATTATAGCCCAATTAGAAACTCCGTTAACTCTGGATTTCATTACCAAGTGAATCTTGTCTTGTAATCCAAATCTTAACGCACTATCGAACCATTTGGCTTTTTGTTCTGTTGTCATATTAAATTCTGTATTTTTATATTATATTATCGTAAATAATTTAGGAAATTTTAGTAAAATTATGAGTGTTATGCAAATTACTTTATTTTTAGTCGGCGGGCTGCTATTGCTTGTAGCAGGCGGCGAAATTTTGGTTCGCGGAAGTGTTGGTTTGGCAAAAAGATTTAATGTAAGCCCTTTAATTATCGGATTAACGATAGTTTCGTTCGGAACATCTTCACCGGAGCTTCTGGTTAGTTTAAAAGCGGCAATTTCAGGTTATAGTGCACTATCTTTGGGAAATGTAATTGGTTCAAATATAGGAAATATTGCCGTAATTTTAGGGATTGCAGCTATTATTTATCCTATTTCCATTAGTAAACAAATTATTAAAAAAGAAATGCCGATATTAATAGGTGTTACTTTATTCTCGATTCTATTTTTACTAGACGGAAAATTAACACGGCTTGAAGGTTTTATATTTTTTGCCGGATTAATTGTTTATGTTGTAGTCGGTTATAAATTATCCAGAACTCACTCTAACGAAGTAGTACCGTCAACTGAAGTGGAAGATATTAAGCCAATGAATTTTGGTATTTCGGCTGTTTTAATAATTGGCGGTTTGTTAATGCTGGTGTACGGAGGCAACTTATTTGTTGACGGTGCGGTTGCAATTGCTAAAAGTTTTAATATGAGTGAAGCTGTTATTGGACTTACCATTGTTGCTATAGGAACTTCATTGCCGGAATTTTTTACTTCGTTGGTGGCAGCACTCAAAAAAGAAGCTGATATTGCAATTGGCAACATAATAGGCAGTAACATATTTAATTTAATAGGGATATTGGGGTTAACCGCAATTGTTAAGCCGATTGAAACAGATTCTATGAGTTATGTGGATTTTGGTTTAATGTTTTTATTAACTTTGTTTTTATTTCCTCTTCTAAAAACAGGCATGAAATTGAACCGATTAGAAGGATTGTTTTTAGTCTTTGTTTATATCGGGTATGTTGTTTATTTGTTAAATTTTAGTTAATTCAATCGTTTGTTATTTTAATTTTTTTGAATCTAAGCCGGAAATAATTGTCAAAATAAATTTTATGACGGTTGTATATTATACTCTATCTCAACCCAAAATGCAAAGATTATTTACTATTTTGCTATTTAACTTGTTATTTGATTTTGAATTAATTTCTTAATCAATCTAGTTCTGTCAATTCTCATGTGTTATTTCTCTTGCCATATCCGGATATTTTGGGGAGACTGGAACTTATTCTTAGTTTTATATCATCTAAAAAATTTTAGTTTTTTGTTATATCTCTATTATGTTACTGCATTTTTCGCATTATTATAAGTATTTATTTGACAATTAGAATAAAAAACGATAACTTAAGATAGAATCAAAAAAGTATTCATTTTTAGGGGGAAATTGTGAAAATGTATTTTAAAAAATCGGTCTTTTTGTTCTTTATTTCAATTAGTCTATGGGCACAATGGGAAAAATCGATTACACCTTACAGCGGGAATATTAATGAATTTAAATGTATAGGTAATAATATTTATGCTGCTACCGAAGAAGGGGGAATACTACAATTTAACGGGAATGGGACAAGTTGGCAACAAATAAATTCGGGATTAAATAATCTTTCAATAAGGTCAATTTCCCAACTTAATGCAGGATTATTTGCTTGTACGTTGGGTGGAATTTATTTGTCTGAGGACGGGGGTAATAGTTGGACTAGTTCAAGTATCGGATTAAATACTAGTAATATTTCTTCAGTTGTTGAGTCTTCAAATTTAATTTTCTGTAGTGCTTGGTCAGACGGTATATATAAATCAACAAACGGGGGGAAAAACTGGATTAAACAAACAAATAACCCTGCAAGTGTTTTGATTAATAAATTAGTGATAAATGACAACATCTTGTATGCAAGTACATGGGGAGGAGGAATTAATAAATCGACAGATAACGGAGGCACTTGGAGTTTTATAAGTAATAGCATAAGTAGTTTATTTATTAATACGGTTGCTTTTAATAATAATTATATTTATGCCGGTATTTGGAATTCGGGTTTATACATGTCATCGGACGGAGGTACTACGTGGAAAAAGTCTGCTGAAGGATTGACTTCTTCTACGGTATATGATTTTGAATTTTATGATAATAATATAATTGTTGGTACCGGTGCGGGAGTATTTTTATCAACAAATAACGGAAATAATTGGACTTCAATAAACGGTGGCGGAGTTAGTCATTATACCGATATCTTTTCTGTTAAAATTTACGGCAACTATTTATTTGCAGGGGGAATACAAGAAACCGGTATTTGGAGACGCCCTTTATCTGATATAATTACTGATATTGCCGAAAACAATAAGCCGATTTTGGATTTTGATTTAAGTCAAAATTATCCTAACCCTTTTAATCCTAACACTACCATTAGTTACCAAATACCGAAAGCCGGTAAAGTATCGTTAAAAGTATATGATATATTAGGTAAAGAAGTTGCCGTATTGGTTGAGGAATACAAAGAGATAGGAAAATATATCGTTAATTTCAACGGTAGTAATTTAGCAAGCGGAATTTATATGTATAAACTTGAAGCGGGAAATTTTGTAAGCACTAAAAAGCTTGTATTGATGAAGTAAAGTAAGTTATAAAACGGGGATTGTGTTGCATAACTTTTGTTGTATTTAAAAACTATTGTTGACACTTCCCCAAAATATCAAAAGAGTATTTTACACTTAATAAAAATTAAAATCTTTTACCTACATTTATATTAATATTGCCGTAAGTCTTGTTATTGTCAAATATTCCTTCGTAACTAAATGAGGAATAAAATGATCGAAATAAATTAAAAGAAAAATCAATACCGGCAATATTTTGTTTAAGATTTCCACCGTATAAAGTAAAATCATAAACTAAATATCTATAACTTAAATTAGTGTTTAGGGTACCGTTAAATAAATCTTTTCCGACCGAGCAACCGTAAATTGTTCCGTCTAAATATGCGCTTAAAATTTTATTATAAGTTATATTTATATTTGATTTAATCATCGGAACGTTATAATAACTAAAATTTAAACCGTAATTATTGTTCGTTTTGTTATCGCCGTTTTTAAATCTGTATCCGTAATTTAAGCTAATAAAAATTGAATTTAAAAGTCTAATATTTGTTCTTATTCTAAAACCTTGTCTAAGTTCGTTTTCAAATAAACTATCCGCATAAGTTTTAAATGATTCATAATAAATTACGTTTTTTCTTGCATCGTAAGATAAATTAACGGACACCCATTTTGACGCATTATAATTTATTGAGGAATAAAAACTAGTAAAATATAAATTATTTTGCTTGTTCCCTTTTTCTATTTTATATAAATCCCATTCCCCAGAAACAAACAAATTGAAGTTTTCAAGCAAATTATTTGCATGTTGAAAATAAACAAATCTTCTATCGGTTTTTAAGTTATTTGTTTGATTAAACAAGCTTAAAGTATTTGTTAAAGTTTTGTTATTTAAAGTGTCTGTTCTTTCGGCATAAGCCCCAAATTGAAAGAGTTTTAAGTTAAATCCGTAATCAACATAATTGGGACGAGACCCAACAATTGCACCAAATGAATAATTATTAAATTTTGTTTCGTACTGCAAACCGTCAATTGTGCCCACATTGCTTATTTTAGAATTAATTCTTCTACCAAGCCAAAATGAATTGTTGCTAAAATTATAATTAACATTTAAGTCATATACCTTTAAAGCATTCCCTAAGTTATTATTTACTTTATACCATTCGTTTGTTCTATAAGTAAAAATCATATAACTATTAAAATTAATGGGTGAACCTGATACGTTTTGTTCGCTTGCAGATAAATAATATCTAAATCTTTGTGTAAATTTGTTGTTACTAAAGTTATCAAATGTCGAATAAGAAGTAACGCCAATTCTTCCTTTAATTGATTTTTTTGATTCTTCTGTTTTTGGTGATAATAATGTTTCTATTGAATAATCGGTAATAATTTTATCTTTTTCTTTCCCTATTATAAATTCCCGTTTATTTTTATTTTCCGAAATAAATGCGATCACGTTATTACCGGAGCTTAAATCGGTTAATAACGGTGTACAAGCAACAGAACGATTTGAGATGTATTGTACAATCATTGAGGGAATTAATTTATTGTTTTGCGTAACAAATAGAGTATCACCCGAATTAATGTTATATGTTTCTTTAAAGGCGATGTAATAATAGTTGCTTGATTTATAAGTGATTTTCCCAATAATTTCGTTTTCCCATTCGGCAAAAATGCATGAAGAAATTAGGAATAAAAAAATAAGTATCAAAAAGTTTTTCATGCTAATCCTTTAAATTATTCTTTTTGATAAATAGTTTATTTACCCTTCCGTTTGGGTGGCAGTTATAACAATCCGGACTTTTATAAAAGTAACCCGAAACATTGGCATGTTTTAAATCCATAAGAGCTTGGTTGTGTTCATGGCAATTTATACATTCAAAAATCTGATAATTGCCGGAAGTAACATGGCATTCGGAACAATCACTCCAAACACTTTGATGAGACCCGGAAAATATGGGAAAATATTGACCGTCATGCTCAAACAATGCAGGTATCCAAGCATTTTGATTATGACACAAATCGCATTCCATCGGGAAGTTGGCAGCTAAATGAGAAGGGTTTTGAGTATTATTATATTCCCCTAAATGGCATCCTACACAAGTGTTTGGAGTATTATTATAGTCATCGTTGTGGCATTGGTAACATGTAATACTACTATAAGAATGTGCACCGATCAATGGATAATAGTTATTATGTATAGGGAAAATATTTGTGGTCCATTGCGGTTCGGGAGTGTGACATAAACTACAGTCTTGGGGAATACTTAAAACTGCGTGGTTTGGGTTTGTAGATCGAGTATAATCTAATTCATGACAATCGTAACAAATATTGCTTAACGATGTATATCCGCTTGTATGGCAATCTGAGCATTCTATAGTTGAATGTACACCCAATAGAGGTAAAGAAGAATTAGAGTGATTAAAAGCTCCCGCACCGGTTCCGGCAGGGTGACAAGCATAACAAGCTTGACTAACATAAGTAAAACCCGAAATGCCGATGTGTTTATTTTGCATTTCCGGCAAGCTGTGATTATGGCAACCGGTACAAGAAAATTGTGTTAAAACATTTGGCGTTGTGTGGCAGGTTGTACAACCTTCCCAACTTCCGGCATGTTCTCCAATATATATCGGAAAATATTGAGTATCGTGAGCAAATGTAGAAGGAGCCCAACCGTTTGGAGTATGACAAGAGCTACAATCTGTTCCGAAACCTACTATTTGATGATTGGGTGACGAAGTGTTTATATAATTGTTATAGTGGCAGCTATAACATCCTGAAGGAGTGTTTTGATAGTTTTCAGGGTGACAGCTTTGGCAATTTGTAACTAATTGTTTATGCTTTCCGATTAGTGGGTAATACTCGTTATGTTTTTCAAATTTATTAACTTTCCAACCATACTCCGTAGTATGACATTCGTTACATTCATATTGAAAACCATAAACAATATGATTTGGACTAAATGCTCCGTTGTAAGATTCTGAGTGGCAATCATAACATTCGGTTTTATTTAATGAATAAGTGTCGGGCAAATGGCATTTATTACAAGTCGTATTATTATGAGCACCTATTAACGGGAAAGTATTTGCATGGTTAAACGATCCAAAAGCAACCCCTGTAGGATGACAAACCAAACATTCGCGAGAGTTAAAAATATATCCTTGAACCCCAATATGAAAATCATCTGTAATTTCATTATTATGGGCATGGCAATCAACGCAGCTAAATTGAGAGTAATTTCCTTGTGTTCTATGACAGTCGATGCAGTTTTCCCATTTATTAGAGTGTGAACCGGCAAATATGGGGAAGAATTCCGCATCGTGGTTAAATGACGCTGGTTGCCAACCTGATTGATTATGGCAGTCATCACATTTAGTGCTAAAATTTAAAGTTTGATGTGAAGGATTGGTTGTTGCATTATAGTTATCTAAATGACATGCACTACATTCTTGAGAAGTATTAGTATAGTTCCCCTTGTGGCACAAGTTGCAATTATCTTTTATATTTATATGTGCCCCTTGCAAAGTATAGTAGTTATCGTGTTGTGTAAATTGTGAAATTTCCCATCCTAATTGTGTTGTATGACAGATCGAACAATCTGTATCAAATCCTAAAGCAGTATGGTTAGGATTTGTAGTAGAGTTAAAACTTGTAACATGACAACCGTAGCAAGTGTTGGGAATAGAAGAATTATTGTGGCACAAATTACAACTTGTTTCAATATGAGCGCCGGTTAATAAAAATCCTGATAATGCGTGGTTATAAGCGCCGCTACTTTTTCCTTGAGGGTGACAGTCTAGGCAACCTATCGATTGGTATCTATATCCGTTTATATTTGTATGTTTTAGATCCGTATCAGTTTTATTGTGCTCGTGACAATTTAAACATTCTATGCTAGAATAATTGGTTTGATTAGTATGGCAATCATTGCAATTACTCCACACATTACTATGTAAACCTGAGTAAATTGGAAAGTAGTCCGCATCATGGTAAAATTTGCCGCTATTCCAATCTTGCTGAGTGTGACAAACTGTACAATCATGTTCAAAATTAAGTGATAGATGTGGCGGATTAGAAGTTCTGTTATAATCACTTTCATGACAGCCATAACATGTAGTGGGTAAATTTCCGTTATAACTATATTGATGACAAGTATAACAACTTAAGCTAGCGTGTTTACCGGCTAATGTGTAATACTGATTGTGTAAATCAAAACGTGCAGGTAACCAATTTGGGTTTAGAGTGTGGCAATTACTGCATTCATTTGAATTAAATCCCAAACTAACATGATTCGGGTTGGTAGTAGCATTAAAATCCCTTAAGTGACATGAACTACAGTTTTTATCTAATCCGGTATATTTTGAATCGGTATGACAGTTAAAACAGTTTGTTAAATTGTGTCCGGAAACAAGGGGGAAAAATGAATGGTCGGTAATATCACTTTTCCAAGAATTATTTTCAATGCGGTGGCATTCGCTACAGTTTAGTGAGTAGTTGTTTATAATATGATTAGGTGATTTTGTGTTAACATAGTCATTTCTATGGCAATCGTAACAATCTATGCCTAAAACATCATACTTAAAGATATTGCTATTTGTGTGGCATACAGAACAATCATCGGTTTTGTGAACACCTACTAAAGGAAATCGGCTTTTTCGGTGAATATCGGTAAAATAACCGATTGACCAAGTTGTAGTATTATGGCAGGTAATACAATTTTTATCTAAGCTACCTTGATGAATATCAACATGACAGTCAAAACATTCTTTTTTAACTTTATCAAATTCCAAACTTGTGTGGCAAGTTTTACAAGAATTGTTTAAATGAGCACCGTTTAAAGCAAATTTTGTTAAAGAATGATCAAAATTTATAGATTCGTTTTTGTCATTATGGCAAAACGAACATTCTAAATTAAAACTTTTACCGTGAGGAGATTGAGCATACGAAATAAAAGCAGAAAATAAAAAAAATAATAATAACTTTTGCATTAAATAATAAAATCAAAGTATAATTTATAATGATACTAATTTATCGTATTTATAATAAAAATACAAATAAAATGTTTTTATACTAAAAACTCTATAAACTGAATTTACTAATAAAACAAGGTCTGTTTCAGGATAGGAATATGATCGCATTATAAAAGAAAATTTTTTGTAACCAAATAATGTTTGATTATACGCTCAAATGTTGATAAATGCTAAAAGTGGTGTAAATATTCGCAAACTACAAAAATAATTTGTTGATTTATAACAAGTTACAAAAACCAACCGTAAAACAATTAAAGTTTAATAAAATAGTTTTTAATAAATTATTTTATCTTTTTATAATTTCCCAATATCCTCCTTTTGTGGACCCTACGCGTTTTAATAATCCTTTAATTTGTAAAAGTCTTAAATTTCGTTCAATAGTTCTTTTTGCAACATTTAACAACTCCGCGAGCTGCTTTATAGTAATTCGATTATCTAATTCGATTTCAGCTAATATTTTCTCCGACATTTTCTCCGACATTTCAAAATTAAATGTCAGTCTTATAAAATTGTCAGAGATATAAAAACTATTTTTATCATAATGCTTTAAAATTCTGGGAAATGGGTCTATTGAATATCTTTTCTTTGGAAATAAAAATATTCCTTAGTGTTAATTGATAACATGACATAAAATTTAGTGCAAATTTCCGCAGGTTTAAAAAATAACTTATTAATTTATAATAAGTTATAAAAACGAACTGTAAAACTTGTTATTAAAAGTTCTACTCGCTATCAAAAGTTTCTTCGAATTTTTCTAATAAACTTAAAGGATTATCGGAAATTGCAAAGCAATAAAGAGGATATAAAGTATAAAATATTTTTACGGATTCCGAAAGAAATTCCGAGCTGAAAACTTTTAATTGTTCGGGGGTAATAATTTTTTGAAGAATTATTAATTTAAATTTGGAAAGAGTATTAAAATGCTCTTCAAAATTAAATTTATCAATCGCTAATTCCGGTCCTTTATTAAGTTCGTAAAGCGAATAATTATTGTTAATTTTATATTTTTCGCAAACTTCGGTTATTTCGTTTTTATACTTTATTAAGTTTTGCTTAAAATAGAACTCGTTCCCTTGAGATGCATTAATAAACAATCCGATTTGGCATTCGTTAGGGTCAAAATAAACGAAAAATTCGCTATCCATTTTAAATTTGCCGAAATGAATTAGCAAATAATTACGATAAGGCTCACCTTTTGCAAATCGCATATCTTTATTTATACGCATAATAGTTTGGTTAAACTTTGGTTCTGTACGTATAGCGGGGTTTAACAGATTAAAGAAATTTCCCATTTCGTTAATATAAGATTTTGCAGGTGAAATTAGATAATTATCATAAGTATCTCTATTTTCTTTAAACCATTGAGTATTATTGTTTTTTGTTAAATTTTGGAAAAACTCAAAAATCTTTGGACTGAATCCGGTAAAAGGAGTTATGGAATTTTTCAAAACATACTTCCTATGCTTAAAGTTATGTAAAACGAACCAAAATCTTTACGAAAATTCCCTTTTAAGTTTTCAACTCCCTCATCAAACATGTGAGTATAGTAATATCGAATGTTTAATCCTACTAAATTCTTCTTATTTAAGCCAAAATTAGCTCCAAATCCAACGTATCCTCCTAAAGCATATTTTAATTTGGCTTTACCGAAAGATTCGAAAAATTCTAAGTCGTAAGGAGTGGTTAAGATCATATTTGGACCAACACCGGCGGTAATAAACGGGCGTAAGTTTTCTTCAAGTTCATTTTCGAACAAGCGATATTGTATTCCAAAATTAACGGGAAGAGCAAAAACACGATTTACTTTGCCTATAGTAAAAGTTTGACCTGTATAATAATCGTAGTATTCAACTTCTCTTTCGTCTTTTGACTCGGATATTGAAAAATCAACAAAACCCAAAATATTAGTATTAAACTGATATCTATAAAAAGTGCCTAATCCAAATCCGCCTTCGCTAAACATTATATCTACACCCCAATGGTTATTTGGAAATTTTTCTAATGGCTTTTCGGGTGCAAGCATTCCTATTTTTTGTGCAGAAATGATCATAGGTATTAACAAAAACAAAACTAATGTTTTTTTCATTTTATACTCGAATTTTACAAATTAAACAAAATAATAATAAATATTGTTTCTTCTAAAGAAAATTTATAAATTGTAAAATATTAAAAGATTTTATTAAAATCATTACTAAAATTAATAATTAGGAATAATATTTAAATGTTATTAGAACGTAAAAAGATTGAATTAAGTAAAATACAAGAAAAAATGATAATTAGCGGTTGGGGACATTCAGCTTTTGAAGAAACTATTGTTGAAGAAATTACTTATTTATCGGACGGATTAAGGGTTAAAGGTTATATTGCATATCCTATAAATAAATACAACATCCCCTGTATTGTTTGGTGTCGCGGAGGAATTGGGAACAGCGGAGCAATTGACGAATTTAATGCAAGGGGTATGTTCGGAAAAATTGCTTCAAAGGGGTATGCGGTTTTTGCTCCCCAATATAGAGGAAATTTAGGCGGTGAAGGGTTTGATGAATTTGGCGGTAAAGATTTAAATGATGTTTTTAACATTATGGAAATTGCTGATGAAATTCCTGCCGCAAATAAAAATATTTGGGGTATAGAAGGATGGAGCAGAGGCGGATTGATGACTTATTTAGCTATTACTAAAACGGATATTTTTAAAGCAGCAGTAATTTCGGGGGGAATTTCAAACGTACGTAATGCAGTCAATACTCCGTTATTATTTAACAGAATAAAAGAATTAAGCGAAAATAATTTGGGATTGGAAGATTTTAATCAAATGATAGAGAATAGGTCGGTTATAAATTTTGTTGATAAAACATCTAATAGAACGCCTATGTTAATTATACACGGAACAAATGATGAGCGAGTGTTGGCAAAAGATCCGCTTGAACTTAGTTATAAGTTGTTAGAATTAAAACGAGATTTTAGACTCGTTATGCTTGAAAACGGAGACCATTTTTTGAAGAAACACAGAACCGAAGTTGATAGATTGAGGTTTGATTGGTTTAAGACTTATTTAAAGTAATTTTTGAATTATTGGATTTACAATAATGTTTAGATTAAAAACGGAGTAGAAAATGAGTAAAAATTATTGGTTGGTTAAATCAGAAAGCGATGTGTTTTCAATAGATGATTTGGAAAAAGCGGAAAATGGTACGACATATTGGGACGGAGTTCGTAATTATCAAGCACGAAATTATTTGCGTGATCAGATGAAAATTGGTGATAAAGTATTGTATTATCATAGTAATTCAGAACCAAATGCAGTTGTCGGCATTTGCGAAGTTATAAAAGAAGGATATCCTGATTTTACTCAATTTGACGGTGAAAATAAACATTATGACCCGAAAGCCGATCCAAATAGTCCCACGTGGTTTATGGTTGATGTTAAATTTGTGAAGAAACTTAAAAAACCGGTAACTCTTGAAGAAATAAAACAAAATCCAAAACTAAAAGATATGAAATTAGTACAAAGAGGAAATAGACTATCCGTTATGCCTGTAAATAAAGATGAATTTGACGAAATAGTGAAAATGGGAAAATAAAAATTGATGAACGAATTACGAGTTAGAATATTAAAAGATGGTTCAATCGGTAACGGACCTATTGTTTATTGGATGCAGCGAGATCAAAGAGCAGATGATAACTGGGCTTTAATTTATGCACAAAAAATTGCATTGGAAACAAAAAACCCGTTGGTTGTAATTTTCAACCTTGTTGATTCTTATATAGGAGCAGGTTTTCGTCACTATTATTTTATGATTGAAGGATTAAAGGAAGTTAAGGAACGTTTAGATTTTTTTGGAATTCCATTTGTAATTCTTATCGGTTCACCGAAAGAAGAAATTCCGAAATATTTAAAAGAAGTTAAAGCCTCGGCATTAATAGCGGATTTTAATCCTTTAAAAATAACGCGCAGATGGAAAAAAGAAGTATTTGATTTAATAAATATTCCTTTTATGCAAGTGGATGCACATAATGTTGTTCCGTTATGGAAAGTAAGTGATAAACAAGAATTTGCCGCCTATACAATTAGACCTAAAATAACAAAACTATTAAACGACTATTTAACTGATTTTCCCGAATTGATTAAAACAGAAGGAATCGATAACTATAAAAGAACGATAGATTGGGAAAATTTATATAGTGTTATCAAAACGGATAAATACGTAAAAATAGCGGAATCAATAAAACCCGGTGGTAAAGCTGCTGTTGCGTTATTTAATGATTTCTTAAATAATAAGTATGCAAAATATGCAGAATTAAGAAATGATCCGACTTTAGATTACCAGTCGGGACTTTCACCATATCTTCATTTCGGGCAAATATCGGCACAAAAAGTAGCATATTTGGCAAGTTTAGTAAATGTTAACCCTGAAAGCAAAAAAGCTTTTCTTGAAGAATTAATTATAAGACGAGAACTTGCTGATAACTTCTGTTATTACAATACACGTTATGATAGCGTAGAAGGTTTTCCGGATTGGGCTAAAAAATCGTTAAAAGAACATGAAAAAGATAAAAGAGAGTATCTTTATGTTTTAGAAGAATTTGAACATGCACATACAAAAGATAAACTATGGAATGCTGCCCAAAAAGAGATGATTAAAACCGGCAAAATGCACGGATATATGAGAATGTATTGGGCAAAAAAAATATTAGAATGGACAGATAATCCTGAAGTGGCAATGGAAATAGCAATTTATTTAAACGATAAATATCAATTGGACGGAAGAGACCCAAACGGATATACCGGAATTGCTTGGTCAATAGGAGGAGTACACGATAGACCTTGGTTTGAAAGAGTCGTTTTCGGCAAAATAAGATATATGAACTATAACGGTTGTGCAAAAAAATTTAATGTTGAAAAATACATTCTTAAATTTGGTTAATTCAATATTATAAGGTAAATATGAATTAATTTGTTGTAAATTATTGCAAATTAATATTTTAAGCATTAAATTTATAATAAATATTATTCATTATTATTAAGTGCAATTATGAAAAAAATTCTACTTCTTTTATCTGTTCTTTTCAGTCTTCAAATTTATGCCCAAGACGATTTTTATGTAAATCAAGTTTTAGGTTCTGTTAATACTGATAGTTTAATGAAATATGTAAAAGAATTATCCGGTGTTAACGGAGTTACGATCGGAGGATCGAACTATACTATTTCCTCAAGGTATAAAAATTCGACAACAAATAACGTAGCAGCAAATTATTTAAAACAAAAACTTGAAAGTTACGGAATTGATGCATTTGATCAAAATTTTAGTTCAACCGGAAGAAACGTGTATGGGGTACAACAAGGCACGGTATATCCGGAACAAAAGTATATAATTTGTGCTCATTACGATAATATGCCTTCAGGAAGTCTCGCCCCCGGTGCAGATGACAATGCAAGCGGTTGTGCTGCCGTTATTGAAGCTGCGAGGATTTTATCTCAATATAATACTCTTTATACAATTGTTTATATTTTATTTGATGAAGAGGAACAAGGATTGGTCGGAAGTAATTATTACGCTACTCAAGCCAGAAACAACAATGAGCAAATATTAGGAGTATTAAATGCTGATATGATAGCATGGGATAACAATAATGACGGGAAAATTAATATTCATACTAAAAGTGTTGCTAATTCCGTTACAATTGCAAATGATATGAAAAGTTTTAATACCAATTATTCATTAGGATTAAATTCGCAAATTTATAATCCGGGTTCAACAGCCAGCGATCATTCACCGTTTTGGAATAAGAATTATGGTGCGGTTTTACTGATAGAAGACTATTACGGTTCAGATTTTAATTCATACTATCACACTACTAATGATAAGATAGAATATTTTAATATTCCTTATTTTACAAAGTGCAGCAAACTTTTAATCGGGTTATTATCACAATATGTGAAAATTAACTCAATTGTTCCGGTTCAATTAGTCGCTTTTAATGCCCTTGTTGAAAATAATATTGTTAAATTGGAATGGGTAACTGCTACCGAAACAAATAACAGAGGATTTGAAATTCAGAAATCATCAAACGGCGAAAACTGGTCTAGTATCGGATTTGTTACAGGTAAAGGTACAAGCGCTGAATATAGTAGGTATTATTACACGGATATAAATCCGACTTATGGTGAGAACTACTACAGATTAATACAAACTGATTACGAGGGTGAAAATGTGGTTTATGGACCAATAACTATAAATTTTACACCTGTTTATACTTATAAATTGGAACAAAACTATCCTAACCCGTTTAATCCGGTAACAAATATAAAATATTCTATTCCGATTGATGGATTTGTTAGCCTAAAAGTGTTTGACGCTTTGGGTAATGAAATTACAGAGATAGTGAACGAGTTTAAGAATGCGGGAAGTTATGAGGCAATATTTAATTCAACAAATTCAAATAAAAATATTGCTAGCGGAATTTATTTTTATAGACTTACTGTTAATGAGTTAAATACGAATAAAATTACCTTTAGTGCAACCAAACAAATGGTATTAATTAAATAATTATTTAAAATAATGCATATAACAAAATAAATTTTTATCTTTAAAGTTTGTTTTATACGGAAAAATACGAGAATATGGAAGAAGAAATAAAAAAAGAAGAAGCACCTTTGTTTACCGGAGTTAGAGGATTAGCGGTAAAAATATTAAACAGAATTGATAGAACCGATGCTTATTTAGACAAGCTTTTAGATACGGAAATAAAACAATCAGATTTTAGCGGTGTTGATAAAGCTTTATTATTTGAGCTTGTTCACGGTGTAATGCGTATGTTAAACCGAATTGATTGGGTTCTAAACGGATTTTATAAAGGACAGTTTTCAAAAGCTATACCTAATATTAAAAATGCACTTCGTGTTGCTCTTTATCAAATTTTGTTTTTAGAAAAAATTCCTGATTATGCTGCCGTTAATGAAGCAGTGGAGTTTATTAAAAAGGCACAAGGTCAAAAAGCAGCAGATTTAACAAACGCTATTTTACGAAATATAATTCGAAGTAAAGAATCTATCAGGTATCCCGACCCGAATGAAGATGTATTGGCTTATTTTTCGGTTTACTATTCACATCCTGTTTGGTTAGTTAAGCGTTGGTTAAATAGGTACGGTCAGGAATTTACAGAACAATTATTAATTTCTAACAATAATAAACCAACTTTAAATTTGCGTGTAAATACTTTAGTTTGCAACAAAGAAGAATTAAAAAGTTTACTTGATAAAGTTGAACTTAAATATAAGGACGGACTTTATTTAAATGATTTTTTACGGATGGCAAATTTATCTAATATTGCAGATTGGGAGTATTTTTCTAAAGGATATTTTAGTATTCAAGATGAAAGCACAGGAATTCCCGTTAATTTGTTAGATGTAAAACCTGAAGAAAGAGTTCTTGATTTATGTTCGGCTCCGGGCGGAAAAACTGCTTATATGGCTGCAAAAATGGAAAATAAAGGAGAAATAGTTGCTTTAGATAAATACGAAAGCAGAATAAAGATACTTCAAAAAAACTTAGGAAGATTAAAAGTTAATAATGTTAAGTTTATTGAAATAGATGCTTTAGAATATGAAAGTAATGAATTGTTTGATAAGGTATTACTAGATGCACCTTGTAGCGGATTGGGGACGTTAACAAAAAAACCCGATTTAAAATGGAAAAGAGAGTTGATGGATTTAAAGAAGCTTACGGAGCTTCAATATAAATTGTTGGAAAAAGGAGCTTTATTACTTAAACCGGGAGGATATTTAGTATATAGTACTTGTACTATAGAACCTGAAGAAAACAATGAAATTGTAAATAAGTTCTTATTTGAAAATAAGGGCTATGTATTAGAAAGTGCCAAAGGTATAATAGACGAAAAATTAGTAACCGAAGAAGGATTTGTTCAAGCATTACCGAATGTTCACGGTATTGACGGATCATTTTCTGCGAAAATAAAAAGAATTTATTAGGTATATAAAATGGCTAACGAGTTTTTACGTGCTTTTGCGGATGAACTGAAAAAGTTAAGAGAGAATGAAGGTTTTACGATAAAAAGCTTGCATGAAAAAACCAGAATCGAAAAAAGGTATTTGCAAGCTATTGAAGATGCTAATTATAATATAATTGCAGATGTTTATATGAAGTCTTTCATAAAATCTTATGTGAAGGCATTAGGATTAAACGAAGCAGAATATATTAATAAATATGAAAAAGCAAAAAACGGCATCGATTATAA
This sequence comes from Bacteroidota bacterium, assembly GCA_023447335.1. Lineage (GTDB taxonomy): Bacteria > Bacteroidota > Ignavibacteria > Ignavibacteriales > Melioribacteraceae > JAEXOD01. The sequence continues at coordinate 2,172 of JAEXOD010000204.1, read as the reverse complement.
TGCTCCGGAACCCGAAATTGAAGAGGTAGAGGAAATTGTAGAAGATAATATTGTTGAGACTAATAATAGTACGAATTCTAACCCTCAACCGATTAAAAGGATAGTTTATAATCAATCTAAAGATAGCGAAGCGGCTAAAATGAAGAGGGATTTTAATATTATCATTTACATCTTTTTAACAGTTGTGGTAGCTTTAATTATTGCTATTGTTTTAATTGTTAGAGGAAACAAACAAGAAATTATTGTAGAAAAATCGTTTGAGGAAGTTATAAACGAACAAGAGGAAAGGTATAAAGTTAAAGAAGAATTAAGAGATTCATCGTTTGCATATAATAACGGTAAATTAAATGTTAAGTTGGTTGCTTCAGAATCAGCATGGTTTGGCATTAAAAAAGATAACGGTGAGCTATTTGAAATCTTTTTGCGAAAAGGTAAGGATAGCATGATAGTAGCGGAAAAGGTAATTGAATTGAATATAGGAAATACTTTTGGTTCGACAATTTATCTTAATAATGTGAAAATAAATTTACCGGGTAAGCAAGCTAAAGTTAAAAACATCAGGATTGATCCGTCCGGTATAAATGAAATAGCACCTTTAAAGAGCACTAAAAAAAATGACACTACAAGAAACACAAGATAGAATTGAATATTTAAGGCTACTTATTAACGAGTACGATTATAAATATTATGTGCTTTCCGAGCCTATTATTAGCGATTATGACTATGATTTGTTGTTTTCGGAATTAAAAGAATTAGAAGATAAATATCCGCAGTTTATTACTCCTGATAGTCCGACTAAAAGAGTGGGTAGTGATTTATCTAATGTGTTTTCCACAATAACCCATGAAGTACCAATGCTAAGCTTGGCAAATACATATAATGAAGGGGAATTGTTTGATTTTGACAGAAGAGTAAAAGAGGGAATAGGAAGCAATTTGGATATTGAATATTGTGCCGAGTTAAAAATTGACGGCGCTTCTGTGAGTATAAGATATGAAAACGGATTATATAAAATTGCGGCAACAAGAGGGGACGGAATTAACGGCGAAGATATTACTAATAATATTAAAACTATCAAAAGTTTACCGTTAAGAATTAAAAATATTAATACCGATTATGACTTGTCGAAGTTTGAAGTTCGCGGCGAAGCTTTTATGGAAATTAAAGCTTTTGAAGAACTTAATAAACAAAGAGAAGAAGCGGGAGAAAAAACTTTTGCGAATCCCAGAAATTGTGTTTCCGGTAGTTTAAAGTTACTTGATCCGAAACTTGTTGCAGAGCGTCCGATCGATTTATTTTTATATTATTTTATTAGTGATAGAACTAAATTATCAACTCAATTTGAAAATTTAAAATTAATGCAAAGCTTAGGTTTTAAAGTAAACAAAAACTTTAAACTATGTAAAAATATTAATGAAGTTACCGAGTTTTGCAGATATTGGGAAGAAGAACGATATAACTTGCCATATGAAATTGACGGTATTGTAATAAAAGTTAACGAAATTAAGTATCAACAAGAGCTTGGTAGTATTGCAAAATCACCAAGATGGGCTGTTGCTTATAAATTTAAAGCAAAACAAGCAAAAACGAAATTAAATGCCGTTACATGGCAGGTAGGAAGAACCGGAGCAGTAACACCGGTGGCTGAATTAGAACCGGTATTTTTGGCAGGAAGTACTATTAGCAGGGCAACGCTTCATAATTATGACGAAATACTTAGAAAAGAATTACATGTAGGAGATACCGTAATAATAGAAAAAGGCGGAGATGTAATTCCAAAGATTATTGAGGCGGATTTAAGCAAAAGAGATGAAAGTGCGGAACCGGTTGTGGCTCCCGAATATTGTCCGGTTTGTAACAGTAAGCTTGTTCGTATTGAAGGAGAAGCCGCAATATATTGTGAAAATTTTGAGTGTAAAGCTCAGGTTACTAACAGACTTATACATTTTGCTTCCCGAGGGGCAATGGATATAGAAGGGTTGGGAGAATCTATTATTCAACTGTTTGTTGAAATGGGATTACTTAGAAACTTTGTTGATATTTATGAGCTAAAAGACAAAAGAGAGTTACTATTAAGTATTGAAAGATTTGGCGAAAAAAGTGTTAATAATTTACTTAACGCAATCGAAGAAAGCAAAAAACAGCCGTTTAGTAAATTATTGTTTTCACTAG
>JAEXOD010000187.1 GCA_023447335.1 Bacteroidota bacterium | reverse complement strand
ATTATTGCACACGATCTTAAAAATCCGTTTATAACTATGCTCGGATTTTCGAGTATGCTTGTTACCGATTATTACGATTTTACTGACGATGAAAGAGTTAGTTACATTAAAGAGATGGAAGGCGTAGCTAAAAAATCTTATGAATTATTGGAAAATCTTCTACAATGGAGTCGTTCACAAACCGGCAGAATCGAATTTCATCCTATGGAATTTGATTTAACCGATGCAGTTAAAGATACATTAGAACTACTAACACCCCAAGCAAAAGCAAAAGAGATTTTATTAACAGATTTGTTAATTGAAAGTAATTTAGTATTTGCTGATATGGAGATGATTAGAACCGTTATTCGGAATATTTGTAGTAACGCTATTAAATTTACCAATAGAGGCGGTAATGTTATTATTTCTGCGATAAGCAATGACAAATACATCAAGCTTAAAATTAAAGATGACGGAATAGGAATGGATAATAAAACTTTAAACGGTTTATTTAGCCTTTCCACACACAATTCGAAAAAAGGAACTATGAATGAAAGCGGTACCGGTTTAGGGTTAATTTTATGCAAAGAATTTGTGGAAAGAAACAAAGGATCAATTGAAGTTTCAAGCGCGGTAAACGAAGGCACGGAATTTACCGTAATTTTGCCTGTTAGTACAGATATATAAAAATAAAATGGTTTATTTTATTTATTTAGTACTAAACACTCAACCTTATTTGAACCAGGATTTTCAGGATAAAAGAAGGATTTTCAGGATAGAACCAGTTTGAATTAATTTTTGTCTAACATCTATTGTCTGAATTCTATCATCTATATTTTAACGCTTTTCAGCTCCGGAGGAGTGATATTATTGTAACACACACAAACACGAACAACATTGTTTTTTGATTTATATATTCCCCGCTCCGTAGCCACTATTTGAAAATAGTGGCAATTAATAAGAGGAATTAATAATAACAGCTATAATAAATATGTGTTCATTCAATTACCGCTATCTTCAGATAGTGGTAAACATACCCCGCTAACACTTGCTTGTATGGGTGTTATTATTCCCCATGATTGAATTCATGGGTTGGGTTTTTACCTCGCCACCATGAATAAATTCATGGGTTGCGAGTTCTTCTTATTCAACATTTAACACTCAACATTTAACATTATTTTTGAACCAGGATTTTCAGGATAAAAGAAGGATTTTCAGGATAGAACCAGTTTGAATTAATTTTTGTCTAACATCTATTGTCTGAATTCTATCATCTATATTTTAACGCTTTTCAGCACCGGAGGAGTGATATTATTGTAACACACATAAACACCGAAAGGTTTTTAGCCTCGTAGAGGCGACATTTGTTTTTGATGTATACATTACCCGCTCCGTAGCCACTATTTAAAAATAGTGGTAATTACAAACAAGAATAAATAATAATGGCTATAATAAATATGTGTTCATTCAATTACCACTATCTTTAGATAGTGGTAAACATACCCCGCTAATACTTGCTTGTATGGGTATTATTATTACCCATGAATGAATTCATGGGCTGGGTTGTTACCTCGCCACCATGAATAAATTCATGGGTTGCGAGTTCTTCTTATTCAACATTTAACATTCAGCACTTAATTCAGGGGCTGTATCAAAATAATGTTTTGCACAACCCCACCTATTAAATAAAAACTGTTTATTTATCTAATCAGCATCATCTTTTTACTTTCGCTAAATTTTCCTGCTTGTAAATTGTAAAAATAGACTCCGCTACTTAAGTTTAAAGCATTAAATGCTCTTTCGTGATAACCGCCAATTAACTCTTCATTTATTAACGTAGCTACTTCTTTCCCCAATATATCATAAACTTTTAAAGTAACAAGCTGTCTTTCAGGTAAAGAAAAGCCGATTATTGTACTTGGGTTAAACGGATTGGGGTAGTTTTGACTTAAGTAAAATTTTACGGGAGTTAACTGCTCTTCCTCTGCACCGCTTAATCCCATATATTTACGCATTAAAATTGACATTCTTTCAATTGTAACAACTTCAGTATTGGCACCGATTAGTGGATCGGCTTTAATTTTATTTACAACCTGTAATAATCTAGGGATAGAAATATCGCTGTTTCCCGGATCCGTTCTGTTTGTAAAATCATCTTGTCTTAATCTTTGATAACCAGCTAATAAAAATCCCGGTTTAGGCAAAGTTTTTACGCTGTTAATTATTCTATTTGCCATATTATCAAGATTACTTGCTTCTCCGTAATAACTACCGTCCCCGGTATGATTAAACATTAAAGCGTTATATTTTATTGTTGGTCGTTGTGAGTTTAACTGAGGATCAAACAACATTGTAATACGGGCGTTTATTGAATTTTGAAAATTCGCAAGTCTTTGAAAATTAAAACTATTATTTATAGTTTTCCCTCTATAAACCATTGTACCGCTCCCCGCATAATGTTTATATGCATAAATCTCATTCATGTTGAATTTATCCATTAACCCCCTCGTTTTGCTAATTGCATCTGGTAAAACCGCATCACCCCACAAATCAGGGAAGACATACCCAAGCGGAGATGTTACACTAATAAATCCGTCATTCGGCGTTGCAGTATCATAATAATATGATGCAATAAACGGACATAACTCAAGCAAGTGCAAATTCCAACCCCAGTTTACGGGAACACTTCCTCTAGAAGCAGAAAGCCACGCACCGGATTGCAACCCGATAACCCAATTACCTGCATCCCCTTCGGTACCTATAAAAGTGATATATCTTTTATTAACATCTAAAGTAATTGTATCAGGATTTACCATTGCGGCGGGTTTATATTCTCTTTCTGCCACGGGGAAAGAGGTATGCCACGATAAATTTCCCATTAAAGTTTCATGAAACGCCGTACCAAAAAACGCAAACCATTGATTCATCGGTTCAGGGTGTATCCAGCCATAAATATGATATATTTTCCCGTTATTTTTTTGCTGTAAATAGGTTAATGTATTTTCGAGAACGTCAGCTCGGGCAGTAGGCATACTATTCAAATCCAAATCTGCCGTACCCGCTAAATTAACTTGAAACATCTTATATTTAATTGTAAAATCCGTAATTTCTCTTATATAAAACTTTTCCGGATTACACCTAGGAAGAAGATTTTCCACTCCCCAATTTAATATTGACAAATATTTATTTTCTTCCGAAAGTGTCGAACTATTCCAGATATGGGAAGTTAATTCAAGTTTACCGGGTACTTTTATCGGTGAATCACCGTCAAACGAATCTTCAACCAAAACAGAATCCGAAACATTTAAATTATAAGTAATAGCTTGCGAAGTGGTTACCGGCAACCTATCTGTCAGTCCGCCTATTAAGGCAGCATATTCCCCCTGCCACATAAAAGATTGTCCCGAAAAATTTCCGAATATTCTGTTCGGGGCATAAGTGATACCTCCTTTAATTAAATATCTAAACCTATTAATTAAAGAAGCTACGGTTCTAATAGTATCAAATTTAACATTCCCTTTTTGAATATAAATTTGTGACCATTTTTCATCCGTTTGCGTATAACTCCAAGTTTCGTACATATTATACATAAAAACACGTGCGCTATCTCTATTGGCAATACCTATTAATGCCATTGCCGTTAGCCTTTCTTGAGATGAAAGCCCCGAACCGGCAAAAAGAACAGCTTTATACTGCTGCGAAAATATACTTGTAAATCCGATTAAAAATAAAAATAATAACAACTTTTTTTTCATCATAACTTCCCCTATATTATATTTTTCCTGAATTAAATAGTATCAATTTCTCCCAATTAATTTCACCTTTTATACAAAAATCTTTAACAAATTCTACAACAAATAAATTAAGGACTGTATTATATGCAGTTTTAAATTTTGTATTGTGAACAAATGCGTTATGTCCTATCGGCTCTATTAAATCTAAGTATAAGTTTTCTTCACCGGAAATAAAGCTCCAAAAATTTTTTCCGCAATACTTATAATAATTCCCCTGTTTATAAGAACTTTCATCAATTCCGTAACAACACCCGTTTACGGCAACTATTTCCAATTTAGAATTGCTTGTTAATAAAGTTTTCCTTGCTTTATCAAAATCGGTAATCATTTTTTTTATTTGACTACTATTCCCCCAGTTTGGACCAGATTTAATAGACACGATAAATCTTTTATTTTCATTTTCAAATTCCAAATCTATGCCGGAAATACCGGACTTACGACCGTTATAAACTTTTCCGTTAATAAATATTGCCAGTCCTTCTAACCAATTACCAAATAATGTTTCTTCTTGAGAAGATAAAAACGCATCCAAAATCCCCTTTATTAAATCATTTGCGTTTTCAATATTTTTTGCTTTAAATAAATATGGATTTTTTCTTTTTAAAATTTGTTTTAATTTTAATTTGTTTAAACTAATAAGTCTGTTATTATGAAAAACTTCAATATTGGTCTCAACATAATCAATCACATCTTTTAAGTTCAATTTTTCCATCCAAATCCCCTATATCAAAATTTATCTTCTGATCTACGTCTATTTTTTCAAATTCTTTAATAACCATATTATAATACTCGGATTGAATATCAATTCCAAAAGGAATTCTATTTAAGTTATTTGCAGCAATAAGAGTTGTTCCGCTTCCCATAAAGGGATCTAAAACAACATCATTTTCTTTTGTAAATAGTTTAATAAACCACTCGGGTAATGCTAAAGGAAAAGCAGCACTATGATTTTTATTATTGCATTCGGTAGCCATATATAAAACATTTGTCGGATAGACATAATCACGTTTTACCCAGTTAGAAATATTTTTTCCAAAACCGCTACCACTTTTAGATTCATCTCTTATTTTATCAACATTACTTAATTTTTTAAGTCGTTGTTTAGCCCATTCACCTACAGGTACCATCACATTTTCTTGGTACATATTAAATGTTTTGGTTTTATTAAACTGCAACAACCTTTCCCATGAGTCCCTAAATCTGTTAGGCCATTTTCCGGGATAGCTATTTTTTTTGTGCCAAACAAATTCTTCGGTCCATACCCATCCTTGTTTCCGTAGTGCAAGTATTAATTCAATAACATATGTGTGTCTTTCGCCGTTTTCGGCTTTTTCCTTTATATTTAGAACAAAAGTGCCCGTTGGCTTTAGAACCCTCAAAAGTTGTTCACTAATAGGTAAAAACCATTCAACATATTTATCCGGCGAAATTCCGCCATAAGTATTTTTTCGCCTATCTGCATATGGAGGAGAAGTAACTATTAAATCAATATAATTATCAGGATATTTTTTTAGTACTTCTTTCGAATCCCCTAACTCTATTATTCTTTTATTAGACATTGTTTTTACTTCTTTAATTATCTTGGTTTTAAACTTTAAATTTATTTAACAAAGATAAATTTTATTAATTGTTATAGCAAGTTAAAATCAGAAAAAAACAAGACTGCGCAATCGCATGCAGGAAAACAATTATTCTAAAAAATAATGTTTTGATGTTTTAGCTTCAATTCTTTTATTTTATTATCAACATTTTCCATAAACTGAAGATGTTTAGGAGAATTAGGATTTCGAGGTTTATGATTTAATGCATTTATAATATAATCAATTTCTTTAATCAAACTTTCAGTCTCTTGCTCAAAAAAAGACTTCGAAAACTTTTCCCAAATATACTCTACTGCCAATTCGTTAGGGTGAATTAAATCGCGTTTGTAATAACGGTAATCTCTTAAATCATCCATAACAATTTCGTAAGACGGAAAATAATAAACATTTTCAACCGGATTATTGTGTATTGCTACAGATAGTAACGATTTACTAAGATTATTTTCTATAGCTCCGTCTTTCCAATGCCTAACCGGGCTAACGGTAAAAATAATTTTAACATCCTTATTAAAATTTTTGAATAACTCAATTGTTTTCTTTACATAACTATCTATTTCATCAAACGATAGCATATATTTATTAAACTTTACACTTGGAATTTTATGGCAATTCGAAACTATCGCACAATTATCTTTATACTCATAAACTATTGAAGTACCATAAGTTATAATTACTACATCTAATTTTTGCAAAAGTTCGTAAATTTTACTATTTAAGTCATTTATATTTTTGAGAACCGTTTCATGGTTATGAAACGAAAAATCACTATGATGATAAAAACTGTGATATTCTTCTTGGTCATATATTAAATCTTCAACAGAAAACTTTTTATTTATTGCCGCAAATGATAAAGTATTATATATACTTGCAGGATTATATAATACTCCGAAAGGATTTATACATATATTAAATTTATACTTCTCTAAATAATCTCCTATATTATCCGAAAAGCAAGATCCTACGGTTAAAATATTATCATTATGGGAAATACAAAAGTCATATTTCTTAGTGTTAATTTCAGTTCTAAAATTAAACAATCCTTACTCGCTATTATTTTTGAAGCATTATTTTTTTAGTCGATGAAAACTTATTGTCATTATTTAACGACACTCCGTCTAATTTTATTAAATACATGCCGCTTGCTAAACCAATACCGTTAAATTCAAAATTATGGTAGCCCGCCGAAAATGTATTTTCTTTTAAAACAGCAATTTTTTCTCCTATCAAATTAAACAAACTAATTTTTATATTACTTTCATAAGGTACATAAAAATCACATTTTGAAACAGGATTAAACGGATTAGGATAAAATTCGGACATTCTAAAATCATTCGGACTTTCATTTTCGTCATCAACCGATACAATTAATTTTGAAGCCGACACGTTATAGTTGGCAGAATTGTTATAGTCCAAAAGAGAATCTACGTTAGCAACAACCATGGCTATTCTATTATATTCTTTGCCAAAATTTTCAAAATCATATTCTGCAGCATTAACGTTTTTATATTCAATTACTTCAACCGGATTTGCGACAGTATTTTTATATAAAATAAAACTTACGTTAAATATACTATTGTTTTTATTAAATGATATTTTAATTGGTTCTTCTTTATTTGTAGTAAATAAATAATACTTAGCCGCATATGCTTTAATTGATGAAGAAGTAACAACAGTGGGGAATGTATTAAACGTTTTTTCTAATCTGCAACCAACAAAATTATAATGTTTATACCCGTACTTTCCATCCAAAAAAGTTGTATTATCTAAATAATTTGCAATTACCCATTCTGTAAAAACATCCGAAAATAGTTTATTATGCCCTAATTCTGCAAGCGTTTTATTTATCCCCTTTATACCGTTTTCTTGCTCGGAAATTAATTTTTTAACATAAGTGGTATCACCATAGTGTTCATACATATATGTAATAAATAATTTAACGGCATTATAATTAGCCCCGGTATTAAAATATATAAAAGGCAAATTTGGATTAGATGAGAAAAACGCACCGTTATCTACCAAATCAGTAGAATTTATATCTTCTAGCGTAATAACAGGTGAAAATGTGCTAAATTGTTCATCGACCCATGCCTCTTCCCAAAATATTACCGGATTTTCTATAGGCTCAGGCGAGTGGTCTTGTCCCCAATGTAAAAGATGCCCAAACTCATGTGAGACAACTTCATATATATAATCATTACCAAAATAATCGGCAATAAAATAAATCATTTCTTTTTCGTTACTGTGTTTTCCCCATTTTGCATAAACCAAACTATCTTTCATTTGATGTGCCGGGTCAAAATATCCACCCCACCACTCGTTACCCACTGCAAGCATATAAATTCTCGGATCATTGTCTAACGCATTGGGAATTTCACCGTAAAAAGAAGTTTGAATAGGGACAAACGAGTTTTCAAATTTTTCGAGCAAATTATTAACTTGGGTTTGGGAAGGTTGATAAGCAGAATTATCAACAAACAAATAAGCGTGTTCTGATATACCTTTACACGTTGCCGTAATAATTCTTTGGGGATCATTCGCATCCCAATCTATATAAGATACACTATAAAATTGTTTAACATCTCCTATACTAATCTGCCCGAAAGCTACTTGAGAAACGAAAAATAAGACAAAGTAAAATATTTTTTTCATAAAACCCTTGTAATAATTAAAATTGCAAAATATTAAATTTATACGAACAAATCGAGGAAGAAAATAATACTTATTTTAATAGTTTTTCTATATCCGCTTTTTTAACTTTCGCCAAAAACTTGTGTAAATAACTTAATGTAATTTCTTCGTTATTGTATGTATTAGTTAATAAGTCGTTAATTGAAATAGGATAAGTTTTTAAAATCAAAAATCGGATTTTTTCAGGTGAGCTTCCTTCTTCAAAAGCACCTCTATTAATTTTAACAAGTCCTCTGCCGTTTTCTTTATTTGTTAAAAAGGAGCTATCGTAGCCAATCATATCACCAACAAAGGCTTGTGTTTTTTTACTTTCTCCTGAATATGAATTCAGTTCGGCATTTAGTTTTTCAATAATCTCTTCTCTATTTTTTATTTCATTCGCAAAATTTTTTCGATATTCTGCGGTATCTTTAATATTTTGTTCATTCGCAATTTTAATTTCTTTTTCAGCTTTTAGATATTCCTGCTTAAAATTCTCGGCTTCACTTTTATTAATTTTTAATAATTGTGCGTAAGCTTCTTTATAAGCTTTATTTCTTTCTAATTCTTCCGCTTTAATTTTTATAGGAAGAGTTGTGATATTTTCTTCAATATATATTTTTATTTTTTCAATCTCAAATTTGTGAATTTTTATTAATCCGTTTAGGTATTCTTCAATAGTTAAGGGAGTAAAGAGAGAAATATTTTTTGAAGAAACTACAATTGTACCATTTTCATAAACATTATAATTTTCAAATGTATTAATAATCTTTGGTTCAAAGAAAAAATCCTCAATCATGTATTCAGGTAAATATTCATCCGTTTTTTTCAGATTATAAAACGACATCATGGTTAAATCCGTAAATTTTCCCGATAATGTATTTATGTCTATTGATAAATAGGCACCGTCAGAGGAATTCGAGTATATTTCACCGTTTTCGTCTTTGATGTATTTATAAATAAAAAGTGTAAGATTGTTAGTAATGGGCTCGTTATATTTTTTATAATCACCAAATTTGTTCGAATTATTAAATTGAGAGATTATTTCTAAATCAACCCCCTTAGGCTTCTTAAATTCTTCGCAACCCGAAAATAATTCACTTAGTAGTTTTATTTTATCAACAAACGACTTCATTTCCGTTTGCTTAAAACCAAGTTCTTGGGCATTTCCGCTTTCGATATTTATACTGCTTTTACCGGCAATATTATTTAATTCGGTTTTATCCTGAGCCTGTAATATTACAGAAAAAACTAGTAATATAAACACAATTTTTTGCATAAGAATTCTCAATATTTTTTAATTCTTGAATTAATAATTAATCCTTTAATTTCTATCCTTTTATTACCCCAAGCGGTTTTATTTTAGCAACTTTTTTTATTATTTCACTATCATGCATAATGTTAATAACATTTTCTACATTTTTATAAGCTTCCGAAATTTCTTCCGCAACGGTTTTTTTATTATCTGCAACAACAAGTATCCCTTTTTTCTTTAAATTGCCTATTAAATCATCTTTGCCAAATTTATGCAAAGCTTTATTTCTACTAAGCACCCTACCCGCACCGTGGCAACTGCTACCAAAAGTTTCATCCATTGCCTTAGAAGTACCGACTGCAATAAACGAATAACGCCCCATATCACCCGGAACAAGTACCGGCTGCCCTATGCTTCTATAACTTTCCGGTATTAAATCATTTCCGGGACCAAAAGCTCGTGTTGCTCCTTTTCTATGAACACAAAGTTTTCTTCTTTTATTATTAACATTATGATTTTCAATCTTTGCAATATTATGAGCTAAATCATAAAGCAATTTAAATTCCAATGATTTATCACCCAAATCAAAAACGCTTTTAAAGCACGATTTAACTAAGGACATAATTATTTGTCTATTATTCCATGCAAAATTTGCGGCACAATTCATGGCGTTAAGATACTCCTCCCCTTCCTTAGATTTTACGGGCATACAAGCAAGCTGTCTATCAGGTAAATTATAAGATGCAAAAACAGGTGATTTAACAAATTTCATTAAATAATCATCACATATTTGATATCCCAATCCCCTTGAACCTGTATGAATTAGTACAACAATTTGATTTTTTCGTAACCCAAATACTTCCGCAATTTTGTCATCAAATATTTCATCAACATAATCAATTTCAATAAAATGATTGCCGCTTCCTAACGTACCTGCTTGATCTAACCCTCTTTCAATTGCTTTATTGCTAATAAAAGATGAATCTACATTTCCTATACATCCGTTTTCTTCAGTAAATATTAAATCTTCAGAGGTTCCATAACCGTTTTCTACTCCCCATTTTGCACCTTTGTTTAATAATACTCTAAGTTCATTTGGTTTTAATATTTTTATTGCACCGGACGAACCTAATCCGGTCGGTATAACTTCAAATAATTTATTTACAAGTTTTTCAAGCTTACCGATAATATCTTTTTTTTGCAAAGCCGTAGTTGCTAACCTAACACCACAATTAATATCATATCCAACACCGCCGGGAGATATTACTCCTCCGCTTTCGATATCTGTTGCAGCAACTCCTCCGATAGGGAAACCGTAACCCCAATGAATATCCGGCATAGCCAAACTATAATTTACTATTCCGGGTAAAGTAGCTACATTTACAACTTGTTTTAATGCTTCATCATTTGCAATAACGTTAGTAAGCATATTAATATCGGAATATACTCTACCGGCTACATTCATTTTGCCGTATTGCGGAATTTCCCACAAATTTTCATTTATTTTATTTAATTCTATTCCGTTTATCTTCATGTTGTTAAACATCTAAAATTATTTTTGCAATAAGTTTATTATTACTATTTGTAATACTTAATTTATGTAATGTTACCGCTTTAATTTCTTCCTTAATTATTATATCGTTTTCGTTTATATTTAATTCCGTAAATTCGCAATTAATGGTGTACTTTTCATCATTTTGTGTAAAAGTAATTTTGGGATTTATTAGCATAATTTTTTTTACGGTTAAATAATAATTTAATTCTTTAATATATTCAGCTAATAAATATTCCAAATTGTTTTCGGAAATAGATATTTTAATATCTTTATCTTCAGTTTTTATTTCGTTTATTTCACTTACAATATAACGCCAAGCCAAGTATCCCGAATTAAATAAATCATTAATATCATTACCGTAAATTTCAACTTTAATATCTGCGGTATGATTTAGTAATTTAAACTTTTTGTTCATCTTTAATTAGGTAAAAATTAATATATTCATCATCTAATTCTTTCCCGTTCGGTTGAGGAACAACAAAACTAATTATATTTTCATAAACTAATTTAAATCCCGATTTAATAAATAATGCAGTCCAAACATTTTTGGTGAACATACTAAAATGATACGGATTATTTTCGTGAACTATTTGAGTTGAAGGGGAGGGAACTTCAATATATAAAATCCCGTCATCTTTTAACACACGTTTAAATTCTTGCAATGTATATGCAGGCATAATACTATGTTCCAAAACATGACGAGCCCAAATAATATCAAACGTTTTATCCTCAAATTCTAAAAACGATTGATCCATAAGTAGTGCTTTATACCCTTTATTTTTACAAATCTCTACTTCTTTTTTGTTTATTGAAATACCGATGGGGTCATAACCATATTTCGTTAATTCTTCAAGTGCTCCTCCGCTACCACAACCAATATCCAAAACTTTTTTAAATCTACTTGACGGACAAGATTTATTTAATACTTTTAAAAAATTTTCAATTATTTGCGCATGCAAAATGGATGGTTCTTCTATTTCCGTATCTTCCCCCATTCTTTCAATAAAAGAAACAAGTTTGTTTACTTGTTTAAAGCTAAGTTTAAATTTGTCTTCTATCATATAATTTTATTAACCCATTAAATTCTTGATAAACTATTTTTCCCGTCAACTTTCATCATAATTTAGACTAAAAGGGGGCACTTTTTCAGTATAAAAATTTATAATATATTTTATTAGTGCTTTTACCGATAAAGTTAAATCCGCTTTAGATTCACTCTTTAATTCAAAATATAACCTTTCGGCATTTAGCATAAATACTTCAATTTTCGATTGAATTATCGGCGGAAATAAATTACCGTCGGTTTCAATAGCCAAAAAGGGCAAAGAATCGAAATTAGTATTTAAATAATCTATCCTTCTCTCGCTTATTAATTTGCCTTCATAGTTCATCTCTACATTAAGTATTGATTCTGCAATTCTTGAAGGCATACAACCAAATGGACCAAGTGAAATTATTCCGCATGAATTACTAAGTATTTCCTTTAATGCACTACCTACCGTTAATATGGCTTCTCCTTCCAGTTCATCAGGCAAAAAAGCCGAAGCAGCTTCAATTATCTTTTCTATTTCGACGGTTTCGTATTCAACTAAATCTGACTTAGCCAATATTAATTTAATTTTTCTTTCTATTCTTTTTTGTTCAAAAGATTTAATTTTATCGTACATTATTTCTTTTATTGTTGCTTTTGTTTTTTTCTTTTTTGCCAAATACTCTGAATAATATACATATTCGCTTATTGGTGCAATAGTAACAATAAAATCTTTACTAGCAAGAGTTTCAATTAAATTCATTCTGCTAAATTCATCATGTCTTACAAATATTTCCCCAATAAGAGATATTTTTTTTGCCTGTTTAATCGAATAACGTTTTTCTATATTCGCCAAAACCTCCGTTGTTTTTTCTAACTGAGTATAAACTTCACTCAAAGGTTTATTAGATAAAGCCGCTCGTATTTTATCCCATTCGGCATTAAATAACTGCAATGCGGCAGCTTTGTTATAAGCTAATACCTTTATTGCGTTTTCAATATTTTTCATTACATCGGCAATAACAAAAGCAACCCAACCCCTAATAAAAAATTCTGTCCCAAAACCGGTATAACCGTCTTCATCACTTAAAGTAAACAGTCCTAAACGCGGAATACCATTTTTTGCTATAATATTTTCTAAAAACACCGAATACTGACCAAACCTACAAGGTCCGTTACCTGTTGACATAAAATATAAAGTAATTTCGTTTGGGTCTTTTCTATTCTTACAATACTCAAGCATGGATCCGGTACATAACTGTAACGGCAAACACTCCTTACATAATGTATTACCCCTACCTATATTCAAAGTGTCATTGTTATATTTTGGTAATACTTCACTTTTTATTCCGAAATAAGTAAAATTTGATTCCATTGCCTGGCTGCTATGTATCCCCATTGAAGGAAGAACAATTTTTACATTTTTATCATATAATGAATAAGCCTTATTATTTATACTGTCATAAATTGTTCCTTTATCTGTTAACTTTAACGGCTTGTTATAAATCTGATTAAAAGTAACATTATCGCTAATAGTTTTATATCTAATAAAAATATCAATTGCAGCCTCAATTCTAGTATTAATACCTGCATCGGCTGTATGACTATCCAATTCTAAAGTAAGTGATGGTTTATCACCCATAATATCTCTAAAATATCCAAGTAAAAACGAATCGGGTCCACAGCTAAAATTTGTAATATAAACCGGAAATAGCTTTGGATTACTTTTTACTAATTTTGCTGATTTTAAAATTTGCGAACCTTGCCCCCAATACATATGATTTAAATTTTCGGGTTCTTCATTAGGTAAAAAATCATGCGGAATAACACTAATTCCGCGTGAAGATATCTTTTTTGGTATTCCTAAATTTGCTTCATCTGCATATGAGTTATAGGCTCTACCTAAAATAACAATTCCGAAATTATTTTCTTCTAAATCAATTTCTTCTAAAAATTTCTTGCCGTATTCTTTAAATTCAGAAAACACTTTTTGTTGAATATTAACCGCATTTTTTAATGCTTCTTTTGCCTTTATTAAACTTACACCTAAATTAACAGCCATTTTTAACAAACCCGATTTTTCGTCATCCAAGTTGTTAAAATTTATAACGGGAGATAATACTTCTACTCCTGTTAATTCTTCTTTAAAAGCAGTTTTTAAATAATAATTTTCTGCTTGTAAAATAACACATGCCTTTTGTTCAACGTCATCTTTAATACTTTTTTTAAACTCTTTAATATGGGGTATAAATAAATAATTAGGTTTCTTCTTTATTATATTATGTAATAGATTATGCGAAATTTCAACAGGATAACAAAAAGATGAGCTCATTCTCTCAGTCCCTTCTTTATCTTGCTCTGCCTCTAAAATCACATTAAATCCAAGTGCTGTGAAAAAATTGTGAAATAACGGATAATATGTATTGGTCAAAAAAGACTTTAGGATTCCGACTGTTTTTCCGATATTCTCATTTTTAGCATTTATATATTTTTTAAAAACTATGTCTTGTCTAATTTTAACGTAATTTATACCGGATTTAATTTTGCTATCAATAACATTACCCGCATACAAACTACATGCCCCGCCAAAAGGATAATTTTTACCGTTAATTTCGAATAATGTTATTTCACATTTTCTATCACATTTTTCACTGCCTCCCGGGCAGATAAAATTTTTATTGTAGTTAATCTTAGTATCTATAAGTGTATTTAAATCAAAAGTCTTTTTTGCTATTAATCCCGCATTTATTCTGTTTTTCACTTCTATAGCTACACCAAAAGCCCCCATTAAACCGGGTTCGGGAGGTACTATTATTTTTTTACCTGTCAATGCAGCCATGGCAATAGGCACTGATTTGTTATAACATACTCCCCCTTGCATAAAAATCTTTTTGCCTATCGGTCTATTCCCTTTAACCCTATTAACATAATTTTGACAGATAGAGTAAACTAATCCGGCTAATATATCATTTTGCTTAATCCCTTCGTTTAGGGCGTTTTTAATATCACTACTAATAAATGCGGAACATTGATCGTTAAAATTAGGCGGATTATTTGAGGAGAGTGCCTGCTCTGCTATTTCCGTATAACTAACTTTTAAGGTCTCTTCGGCAGCTTCTTCCAGAAATGAACCCGTTCCTGCCGAACATGCTTCATTCATTGCATAATCAGAGGCAGTTCCTCCGGTTATATGCGTATATTTTGCATCTTGACCCCCGATTTCAAAAATAGTATCAACCGAACTATCAAAATAAGAAGTAGCAGCAGCATGAGCAATAATTTCATTTATTACCGAATGTGTTTGAGCATGTAATGCCGCTATCTCTCTACCGCTTCCCGTTACTCCCAGACCAACTATATTTAAGGAACAATTTAATTCTTTTGCTAATGATTTATAACATTTTATTGATGCTTCAACGGGATTACCGCTTGTTCTTAAATAAACTTTGCCTATAATTGAGTTATCGGTCAATCTTACTAAAACTGCTTTGGTTGTCGTTGATCCTACGTCAAGCCCCAAAATACATTCGTCTCCTTCTTTCGGCTCTTGTAGTAATATTTCTTTAAATGTTACATAATCTACAAAATTACGTAGCGGGGGATGAAACGTAAACCGGGTATTAGTATCAAAGTTTAATTCTCTACAATTAAAACTCGGTAAGTCGTTATAATAAGAATATAAAGATGAACCTAAAGCTTCAAAGTATGTTGATTCTTTGCATGTATATAGTTTTGGAAGTTTACTATTTAAGCTGTTCACAAATCCCTTATTTTTGGTAGTACCTCCAATAAGCAAAATTGATTTATCTTTATATTTAGAAATAAGATTTACAATTTTCTCTGCCATCATTTTATTCAAACCGGCCACAATACTACTTTTTTCAATTCCTTTATTTAACGCATGTGTACAATCTGATTTACAGAACACCGAACACCTGCCCGAAATATTATATGGAGTTGCAGAATTATCATAATTTTCCAGTTCTGCAATACCAATATCCATACGCTTTAATTGCTGAATAAAAAACTCACCCGTTCCGGATGCACATTTATTGCCCGTTGTAACTTTATGAATTTTTCTTTTTTTGTTTATAAAGTAAATAATAAAATTTTCGGCACCTGCAGTTATCACTAATTCGGGAGTTAAGCGTAAATATTCTAATGCATATTCTATAGATTGCGCTTCTGTAATTGACGGAATATTTAATCTATCTTTAATACTTCTGCCGGTAATTGTCAGCTTTTCGGCTTCAATATCAAAAAGAATCTCTTTAATAGCTTTTAAGGGATTTCCGTTATGCGGAAATGAGTTAATTCGGTTAACAACCGGTTTGTTTTTACTATCGGGCTCGGTATTTACAATTGAAATAATTGAAGCACCGATACAAATGCCGACATTTGAATATTTATTCATTAATAATCAATCTTTCGTATTTTGCAAATAACAAATATACAAATTTTCGGACTTATCTTCGAGGGGAATTTAAAGAAGGTCGAATTGTCGTAAAATCCCTGACCATTCGTTTTTAAGTTTATCCCGACCGCCGCTATTAATAACACGCCAATCTACATTAACGTTTTTTTCAAAAAAACGTTCGTAAACTTGCAAATCATATTTTACAATAAACTTAAATAACGACCATAGAATTCGCATATCTACAGAAGAATAATATTGAAATTGTTCTTCAAAACTTGAACGTTTTGCCTTCCATGTAATATAATTAGCAGGTTTCATATCAGTACTTTCTGATTCGCTTAAACTATCTGTAGCAAGTGACCACAATAGAACCGTACCAACAATTAATTCCGGAGTTGACTGTTTCCTAATAAAAAACTTCCTATTTAGTAAGGAATGAACGAAATAATAAGCCGTAAATTTAGTTAACTTCTCTCCTTCCGAATTTATAACGTCAAAACTACTCGGTATTTCAGTACTTAGACCCGAAATATTTTGTTTCACAAAGTGGTAAACTACTAATCGCTCGTTATGCTTTACCAAAGTTTCATACCTTACAAACGAATGCATGTATTTTTCTCGGTATTTTAGCATTTCATAAACGGTAGCCCCAATAAGAATTTGATTTCCGTCTGCCAAACTCATTATTCTTTGGCATAAGTTAACACCTGCACCGCTAATATTCTTATTATCGTTTATATCAACTATTAAATTATCAATATTACTGTTAATCCCAATCCTTACTTTAAACTGTCTCATCGGATCAAGATATTTATTATTATGCTTTTCTATTTTTTCTAATATTTCTACAGCAACTTTTAAATGAATATCATACGGCTGTTCAATATATAACAACGCAATACAAATGCCGTCCCCAGTAGGTAAAAAAATTACATTTTCTTTAGGAACATTGTTATCTTTTATAGTACTTTTAACTATATCATTTAACGCTTTAACAATATCGCTTTGTGCTTCAACGCTTCTATTCTGCGTAAAATTAACAATATCCAAAAATATATATTTCACCGGTACGGTAGCCACTTCGGGGCTTACCGGTTGAGTTGTAATTATTGTAAGTTTTTCTCTTTCAGCCATTTTTAGTTAAGTATTACTTTTTTTTCAACTTCCGTTAATAACGAGTTATCTTCAATAACGTTTTTAATTATATATATATCATCGGAAATTACCCTATCTTGGTTTAGCGGTTCTACGAATTTTCTTATAAAATTATATGCAGCACCCGTCCCTATTCCGCATTTTAACGGTTTTAGAAACTCTATTCCTTGAGAAGCCGTAAATAATTCGATAGCAAATACATTTGTTACGTTATTTAAAATATTAAAACACTTTCTTGCAGCAATTGAACCCATAGAATTATGATCTTCTTGGTTTGCACTGGTCGGAATAGAATCAACACTTGCAGGATGAGCCAATACTTTGTTTTCCGATACTAAACTAGCAGCCGTATATTGTGCAATCATTAAACCGCTATTTAATCCGCCTTTAGGTGTCAAGAAGCGAGGCAACATACTTAACGATCCGTTAACCATTCTTTCAATTCTTCTTTCGGCAACATTTGCCAGTTCGCTCAATGCAATTCCCATAAAATCCATTACGAGCGCAATCGGCTGTCCGTGGAAATTACCCCCTTCTAAATAATCTCCCTCTTCGGTAAAAATTAACGGGTTATCGGTCACAGAATTAATTTCCGTTTCAACCACCGAACATACATAATTTATTGTATCACGAGAAGCTCCGTGTATTTGAGGTATACAACGTAAAGAATAAGAGTCTTGAACACGGCTATCATTAGTTTTATGAGATATTCTTATTTCACTTTCTTTTATTAAGCTTAGCATATTTTCGGCAGTACTTATCTGTCCTTTATGAGGACGTAATTTATGTAATCTTAAATCATATGCTCTATCACTTCCACGCAATGCTTCATGAGCCAATGCTGCCGAAATATCTGCAATTTTATTAAGTTTTTTAGCTTTAATACAAATATAACATGCAAAAGATGTCATCATTTGAGTACCGTTTATTAAAGCCAACCCCTCTTTAGCTGCTAATTCAACCGGTTCTAAATTAAAACCGTTTAATATTTCTTTAGCATTACTTAATTCTGTAAATTTTGTTTTTTGATCTTCAATGTTTTCAAATACTTGAACTTTCCCGTAACCAATCATAGCCAACACCATATGTGACAACGGAACTAAATCACCGCTGCTTCCTACCGAGCCTTGTGAAGGTACGGCAGGTATTATGTTGTTATTAATCATATCTATCAACAAATTAATTGTAGATAAACGAATTCCGCTATGACCCAAAGCCAAAGCATTTGCCCGTAATAACATCATTATTTTGACAATAATCGGAGGTAATAATTCTCCTACGCCCGCAGCATGGCTTAAAATTAAATTCTTTTGAAGTAATTTTAAATCACCGGATGAAATTTTTACGTTGGCAAATTCTCCAAAACCCGTTGTAACACCATAAACCGCTCTATCTTCACTAATCCATGTATCAATTAAATTACAAGCTTTATTAATTTTTTCAATTGCATTATCACTTAACTTAACTTTAGGGGATTGAGTTATAAAATAATCAATTTGTTCTAAAGTTAACGATTTTCCGTCAATTATTAATTCATTTGTTTTCATATAAAATCTTATTTATTTTGTTATTATTTTCGACTGTAGTTCTATAGTTAATTAGTGCAAAATTTTCTTCATATTTAATATCAATAACATCCGCAAGTGAGTAAATTACGGATATAAATTTAGATTGATATGTACTTACTTTTATAGTTTGCGTTACAAAATTGTTATCGTAAAACTCAACAAGTTTTTTGTTAAGGTTTTGAATATTTATCCCTCTTGCGGCAGAAATAATTATCGATTCCGAATATTTTGCTTTAACATAATCAATAATATGTTTATCTTTTATATTATCTGCTTTATTAAAGATAAGCAAAGTCGGCTTACTTTCACAACCCAAATCTTTTAATGTATCTTGTACAACTAAAATATGATCTTCAAAAAATGGATGCGAAATATCAACCACATGTAAAATTATATCAGCTTCGCGAACAACATTTAATGTACTATTAAAAGATGCAACTAGATGAGCAGGTAGTTTTCTAATAAATCCGACCGTATCACTAATTATTAACTTTTTATTCTTTGCTAAATCAAGACTTCTTGTTGTTGAATCTAAAGTAGCAAAAAGTTTATCTTCTGCCAAAACATCGGCATTTGTTAATAAGTTTATTAAAGTAGATTTTCCGGCATTTGTATAACCCACTAAAGAAGCAGCAACTAAATTTTGTCGTTTCAAACTTTTCGTTGTTTGCTGCCTTTCTATTTTTTCAAGTTTTTCTTTTAGCTTTGCAATTCGAGTACGAATTATACGCCTATCGGTCTCTATCTGTGTTTCTCCCGGTCCTTTTGTTCCGATTCCGCCATATTGTTTGCTTAAGTGTGTCCATGCACGCGTTAAGCGAGGCAATAAATATTCCAATTGTGCAAGCTCTACTTGTGTTTTTGCTTCATTAGTTCTTGCATGTTTTGCAAATATATCTAAAATTAGTCCGCTCCTATCTAAAATTTTCTTATCAATCATTTTTTCAAGATTACGTACTTGAGTAGGGGTAAGATCGTCATCAAAAATAATAATATCAATATTATTTAGCTCCGCAAGCTGTTTTATTTCTTCAGCTTTCCCTTTTCCAATATAATATGCGGTATCATATCTACTTTTATCTTGCGTAACTCGCATAATAGTTTCCGCACCGGCTGTTTTAGCCAATAATTCAAGTTCGTTTAAATACTCTTCAACTACTTCATCCGGAGCACCAAACCCTTTTAAGGCAATTAAAATTGCTCTTTCTATTTTATTTACTTCTATTTCCTGTAATTCCATATTATCCTATTGTTACTATATCTTTTTTTGTACTACGAGCAATAATCATTTCCAAAATTGCGGCTATAAATGCAAGTATTAAAAACAAACGCCACAATTCAGAACCAAAACGTGATTGGTATATTTTATCCGAAAAATTCTCATCCGGATTAATATTATATTGCGTTCCTTTAAAATTAATTCTTTTTAAATAATCCTCAAAATCAGAAATTTTATAATATTGCAAATTACTTTCAATCGGATTAAAGTTAACTGATTTAAAACTTAACAACTTACCATTATTATAAAGTTTATATACCCCTATAATGTCTGTATCTTCATACTTTAATATTCCGTTACTTTTTAATGAATCGGCAGAAATTTTTTCAAAATTCCCGGTTCCTTTTTGCAATTCAATTGTTCCTGTAATATTATTTCCGATATTTATATACATCTCATTTCCGGCATAAAACTCATCTTGTTTATCGGTAATTGCCGTTAAATAAAAAACGCATCTATTAATAATAGGGGCAAATAAACTTTTTATCACAAAGGTTGACCAATTTAACCTTGGTGCGGTATTAAAAACCAATACTTTTGAGTTATCTTGAGTATATTCTGCTAAAAACGGAGATTTATCTTCCATTTCTATTATATTACGTCCAAATAAACCGGTACTTAGTTTGTAATAATTAAAAATATCGGGTGAGTTAGTAGAAGGATTTTTCTCTTTTTCAAATAAATCGTAAAAGAGGGGATGTTCATAATCAATATTTCCAAAATTATATCCTGTTTTATTTCCCAATCCTCCTTTATTTTCAGAGGCTTTTGGTAATTCAATATTTGCAAGTAGATTATTGAACTCCGTTAAATTTCCCGTAGAAGAAGGAAATACTATAAGTCCCCCTTTATTTAATTTAAAATCTTTAATCGAATTATAGTTTTTTATATTTTTACCCCCGATAATAATTACGGCATTATATTCAAAATAATTTATAGCATCTGCTAAAGATGTATTTTTTTCCGTAATTTTAATATAACTTAAAGAATCATCTTCTTTAAGGGCTGTTTTTATAAAGTATCCGTCTTCAAAATCGTCAGTTAGTAATAGTATATTTAATTCTTCCGGTATATTAATAGTATAGTATCTTTTATTATCATTAATTATTTCATCATCTTCACATTCTGCAATTACTTCGGTTAAGCCACTTTTTTTCAGCATTGTTTCAAAGTAAATAATTTTGCTTTCACCTTTAGCTAAACTTACGTTTTGTTGGGCTACTCTTTCACCGTTAATAAAAAGAGAAATTACCGAATTGTTTACTTGATAACTACCCGTATTAGAAACAACAACATTAAAACCAATATTTTTTCCGACTGCAAAAATTTGATTAGTTGCTGACAACGAATTAACAGAAAGATTAGATACATCTTTTCCGCCGTAAAAGATTGAATATATTCTCACTTGTTCATTAAGCACTTGTCTAAAATCGGAAAGTGTTTTTTCTTGTTCAAAAAGTCTTTTTTGTTGATTATCGCTTATAATGTAGATTTCTTTATTAAAATTATCACTTTTTTCAATTATTTTTGCAGCTTTAACTACTGCGTTATGTATAGTACCGCTAACATCCGAAATTTGAATACTTTCAATCTCTTTTATAATTTTTTTTAAATCAGTAATCGGAACATAATCATTATTGAATGCGGAAATCGGAACAACTACGGCTTCGTCCCCTTCCTTTAATTGATTAATTATTTTTTTAGCCGATAACTTTGCTTGATTTAAATATGAACCTTTATCAGTTACAACACCCATTGAAAAACTATTGTCAAGTAAAATAACCGCTGTTGTTTTTGCAGTTGACCCACTAGCTCCGAATAGATTTGTTTTAACAGACGGACGAGAAAATGATAAAACTAAAAATACTATTATAAGTGTGCGTAAAAGTAACAGTATCCATTGTTTTATTTTAACTTTTTTAATTTTGCTTTTTTGAAGTTCTTTTAAAAAATCCAGTGAGCTAAATTCAATTTTTTTAAGTTTTCTTAAATTTAACAAATGAATTAAAATAGGAATACTTGCAGCGATTAATCCAAATAATACAGACGGGTTAAGGAATACCATTAGTATTAACTTTCCTTTCCGAGTTTTTTATAATAGTTTATTACTTTATCGGTTAAATGTTCTAAATCAAAATGATCTACAACACGTCTGCGTGCGTTTTTACCGTATTCTTCTCGCTTGTTTTTATCTTCTATTAATATTTCCAATTTTTTGGCAAAATCAATATGATCTCTATTTTTAAACATACAACCGGTAAAATTATCAACACAAATATCCTGAACACCATCACTATTACTACATACACTCGGTAATTCCAAACTCATCGCCTCAACAAGAGCAATTCCGAAAGCTTCGGCGTGTGAAGGAAACGCAAAAATATCCATAGCAGATAATACTTGTTCGGTATCTTTTCTAAAACCGGTAAAAACAACATAGCTATTAAGTTTTAAATCATTTACCATCTTTTTTATTTTTTCAAAAAACTCATCCTCGCCTCTGCTTGGTTCACCTACAAGCAAAAACTTCAAGTTTACATGTTTTTTAATCAGAATTTCGGCAGCTTTAAGTAAATCGGGGTGTCCTTTTCCGCTACTAAATCGAGCGAGCATTCCAATTACAATTTCATCCTCCTTAAATCCAAGTTTTTCTCTTTCTAATTTTCTATTTGTTTTTATAGGATCAAATCTTTTAGAATCTACCCCGTTATGTAACAAATATATTTTATCATCGGATAAAGGAGTTGTTTCAAGTAAATTTCGTTTAATTACTTCACTAATAGCAAAAGCTGCATTAACTCTTTTATATAAAAATTGATGAAAAACATCTTTTTTAATTACAAACGAGCCAAGTTGTTTCGTTAAAAATAAAGGAATTTTACTACCTATATATTTTAACGCAGGAACAAGAATCCACAAATCTTTTGAAGCTTGAGAATGTACTAAAGTATAACCGTTATTTTTAATTAACTTACCGACTTTTAATATTTCGTTAAAATTAAAGTATCCGGTTTGTTTAGCTGCATGCGTAACAATATTTAATCTTTTGGCTTCCTCTTCAATTTTTGATCCGGGATAACATAAAAGCTCGGTATAAATTCCTCGTTTTAAAAGTTGGGAAACGGCTTGGACGGTAAACATTTCCATTCCGCCCCAGCTTTTTGATAAACATGAATATAATATCTTCATTAATATATTTTTTGAATTTCTGTATTTTTAAAATAATGAAGTAAGATTTCGTCAAAATTATAACCAAGTTCCCCCATTACTGCGGCACCTATTTGGCATAATCCTACTCCGTGTCCCCAGCCGGCACCCGTTAATACAAATTTGGCAGGGATATTGTTTTCAACATCAAATTTATCGACAACAAAGGCAGAACTATATAGATGAGATTTCGATAATGTTCGGCGTATTTCCAATTCTTTACCTAATATAAAGGTCTTTTTAGTTCCGATAATTTTCAATCTTATTAATCTTCCGGAATGCCCCCTTTCAATCGGGATTAAATCAATTATTTCACCAAAATCCATTCCGCTTTTTTCCTTAATAAGCGCTGATAGATCACTATTTGAGTATTCAATTTTCCAACGATAAAAATCAGTTGTAGTTTGGTCATAATCTAATAAAACTTGTGATAATACTTTTTTATCTTGAGTGTTGCAAAAAGCAGTGGGACTGTTTCTAATCCATTTCTCGGCATTTTTTTCTTTTGTCAAATCTAATTCATAGTTATCAGGTTCAAACTTATAATCAACAATACTTGTTAAATAATTATGCTTAACCGGTTCCCATACATTTTCAAATGACTCGCTAATACCGCCACAAGATTTGCTAAAACGAGCATCACAAACTTTCCCTTCATTCATTAAAACCATACCATAAGTTTCAGAGATTGCTTCTTTTACTTTTGGAGTATAAGCCTTTGTAATACCCTGATAACGTTGACAGTGATCATCCGCACAAACATCAAATAGTTTATGATCTTCTCTATCATACCATTTAACAAGTTCGTTTTCGGTTAAAGTAACAGTACAATATTTAATATTTTCTTTTTCCAATTCTTGTTGTTTTTCTATTTGAGCCAACAACCAACTTCTCGAAATTATTGCATGTGCTTTTAATAATTCTAACGAGCTTGTTGCACTCATTTCGGAGGATATTACACTTGTTAAATAACTTTCTAACGGAATAATGTTTACTGCAACTATTTTGTCAACATCTAATAAAAGTTTTAGAGAACCCATAAATCTTTGCTTCTCTTTCTTTTCCCAATGAAATTTTATCCCGATAATAACATCTCGTAATAAAAAGCTATCCTCGGTAAAATCGTTTGGTAAAAATATAACTTGTTTATTAAAGTTATATTCTTTTTCCTCATCTTTAACAATTATGTTTCCGTCATGTATAAATGCTTTGAATCTTCCGCTTAGTTTGTTGGTAGTACCGTCAATATAAAAATCGCCGTTAAGGTCAAATTTAATCTCTTCACTAATAAGTATGGATACATTAATCTTAGGTTCGTTCATCTTATCCGCCGTTAATAATTATTAAAATTTATATATTAAAAATAGCTAATATTAATATAATTTGCACTAAAAATCACTTTTCTTAGTTTATTAGGTCGCTTTTCGAATAGTAAAAATGAATTCCGAACCTTTACCTAATTCACTTTTTGCGTAAATAGTCCCTTCATTTTTTTCAATCAATTCTTTACATAATAGCAAACCCAAACCCGTACTTGGTTCGCCGTCTGTCCCTTTATTAGATACTTTCTCATCAATTTTGAATAGTTTTCCTAAATCTTGTTCACTAATACCTACTCCTGTATCCCTAACACTAACTTCTATTATAGATTTAATATCTTTTGAATTTACTGTAACCGAACCGCCTGCCGTAGTAAATTTTACAGCATTCGATATTAAATTTCGTAAAACAGTATGAATAATGTTTTTATCAGAATAGATATAAATATCTTGATCCGTATTGTTAATTAATGAAATATTTTTTTGCACAGCTCTTTGTTCTAAAATTTCAAGATTGGAGTTTACAACACTGTAAAGATTAATCTTTTCAAAATTAAACTCCATTAAACCGCGTTTAATTAAAGACCAACTTAAAAGATTTTCAAGTAATTTATATAATATACCGGCACTATCTTTTAAACTAGTTATAGTTTTTATGAGTTCTTCTTTTGAAAAATCATCAAATTCTTCAGCAAGCATTTGAGTTAAACTTAAAAAACCTGTAAACGGACTTCTTAAATCGTGTGCTATTATGGAAAAGAACTTGTCTTTTTCGTTATTAATTTTTATAAGTTCGTTGTTTTGCTTTTCAATAGTTTTGTTTGCCTGCCTTAATTCAATATGGGTTTTAATTCTTGCAAGCATCTCTTTAGCTTTAAATGGTTTTGTAATATAATCTACTCCCCCTATATCAAAACCTTTCACAATATCTTGTTCTTCTGTTTTTGCCGTTAAAAATATTATAGGAATATCTTTTGTCTCGGGTAGATTTTTTAATTCAATACAAACTTCATATCCGGACATATCAAGCATCATAATATCAAGCAAAATTAAATCGGGTTTTTTATCTTTTGCAATTTTTATCGCATTAGCGCCGTTACCGGCAATAAGAAGCTTATAATAAGGGTTTAACACTGTTGCAGCCAATTGTAAATTTTTCGGCTGATCATCTACTATTAAAATCAGATTTTTATTTTCCAATATATTCTGCCTTCCTAAAAATCGAACTCATGTTTAATTAATAAAATAAACTTGCTATATTCAGCAAGTAAACGTTGTACATTTTCAATATCAAAGCTTGAGTAACATTCTTCAAGTTTAGAAATAAATGCATTTAAAATTTCAAATTGATAATGTTCGCTAAATTCTTTGACTGCGGTTATTAAGTCGTTTACATCATCAAGCATTAAATATTCGTTTAGTTCAATAAACTTTTTAGAAAATTTATGATCAAATAATATAAACTTTTGTTTATTAACTTCAAAATCATCTTTGTTAATATTAAAATAGTCTTTTTTGATAAACTCTTCAATCCCGGACTTTGGTAAGTTTTCTGATACTTCGTGTGGAATGTATTTAATCAAAAAATCTACTAAAATTTCGTTTTGTATCGGCTTCATTAAAAAACCGTCAAATCTATCTTTTAAACCTCCGATTTCTTTTATCATTGCAGAAGCGGTAAAGGCAATTATTGGGATATGTCTTGTTTTCGGGTCTTGTTTCAAGATACTTAAAGCTTGATATCCGTCAATATCAGGCATCCTTAAATCCATCAATATTAAATGAGGTTCATGTTCCCTTGCTTTTTTTATTCCTGCTTTACCGGTTAATGCTCCCTCTACTACAATATTGTATGGACTTAAATAACCTTTTACAATTTCTATGTTTTTTTTGATATCATCTATTACCAATAACTTACCATTAATGAAATCTATATCTATTTTTGACCATTCGTATTTACCAGTAGAAGCAGTAACGTTTTCACTTGAGACTTTTAAATTTTTAAATATAACAGTAAACGTACTCCCTTTTTTTAGGCGACTTTTAACTGATATAGTTCCGCCCATCATTTCAGTCAATCTTTTTGTGATTGTCAATCCTAAACCCGTACCCCCGTAATGCTTTGTACTAAGTCTTCTGGATTGCCTAAAACTATCAAATATTTCTGTAAGTTCACTTTCATCAATTCCGATTCCTGTATCTTCAACTTCAATAACAAAAGTTACATTCGAATCATTTTTTCCTTCTTCTATTGTCTTAGCAAAAACTTTGACATATCCGGTTTCCGTAAATTTAATTGCATTATTTATTAGATTAATTAAAATTTGTCTTATCCTTATTTCATCTAATTCTATTCCTTTTGGTAAATTATCGTCAATATCAAAAATAAAGTCTATTTTTTTTGATGAGGCTTTTTCCATAAACATCATAAATAATTCGTTAAAAACCTCTCTAAAATCTAACGGTTCATAATTTAATGTTAAATTACCCGATTCAATTTTAGACAAATCTAATAAATCATTTATTAAACCAAGTAATGTTTTTCCCGATGATAAAATATTATTTATATAATTTTTTGATACATTATCTTTAGATGTATTTAGTAAAATTTCGGCAAAACCTAAAATCGCATTCATAGGAGTTCTAATTTCATGACTCATATTTGCCAAAAATTCACTTTTCGTTCTATTTGCAATTTCCGCTGATTCTTTAGCCAATCTCAATTGGTCATTTGTCCATTCTAATTGAGTTAGTGCATTTTGTAGTTTATTTTGGTTTTCAATAAGCGAAAGTTCGGTCAGTTTTAAATCGGTTATATCAACTGATACTCCAAGCAAAGCAGGACGACTTCCTTCCGAAAATTTGAACGGTATTTTAGTAGTTTGCATATACCTTTTTAAACCGTCCATACGCGTAAAAATTTCTTCGGGGTTATGTTTGCGAATATTATTTATTATAACGTCTGCGTCATCTTCCAAGTTTTTTAATACTTGTTTATAATCTGCATAAAAGTCCTTTTCTTTTTTTGATATCATATTTTGAGATGTAGTACCCAAAGCTTCTGCAAGGGCTTTATTTACCAACAAATAATTACCCGCAATATCCTTCGCAAAAATAAAATGCGGAACTAAATCAATAATTTGCCTTAATCTGCTTTCGCTTTCTATTAAATTTTTCTCAATAATTCGTTTCTCGCTTATATCTAACGATGATCCTACAATAAACTTTACAGTGCCCGATTCGTAAATCGGTGTTAACGTCGTGATCCAAGTTTTTTTACCTACGGGTAAGGCGATAGATTCTTCGTAAGTAATGCTTCTACCTTCAACCAAACAACTCTTGTAATTTTCCTCCACTTTATTCGCAGTCTCTTCATCTAATATTTCATGAGCAGATTTGCCCTGAAAAAATTCCAACGTTAAGCCTGTTAATTTTTGATGTGCTAGGTTATTTCGAATATACCTAAATTCACTCCCGTCTATAACTTCAATTAAGAATAATGCGGATTGTGTTCCGTTAAATACTTTCTCATATTCAAAGGATATTTTTTTAATCTCCTCTTCTGCATTTTTTCTTTCCGTAATATTGTTTATTACAAAAAGACAAGTATCTTTGCCGTCATCAAAATTTTTAATTAAATTAGCCCTTGATAAATAGCACTCTTTTACATTTCCTTCTTTTAGCGTAAACTCAAAGTCAACACTTTCTTTACCGTTTTTTAATTCATCTAAAGCAACTGAAATATGTTGAATCATATTTTCGGGTAAGGCTTCTTTATAGTTTTTACCAATAAGTTCCTTAACTTTTAACATAATTCCAGGAGTATGATATTCTAAAATAATACCATCTGTATTAATAAGAACAATCAAATCTTGCATAGCTTCAAAAAGCTTAAGCAATTTCTTTTCGCTTTTTTCTAACTTTGCAACCGTTTCATTCTTTTCAAACAAGTTTGTTTCTGCCAATCCTTTTGCAATTTGCAACTTTAACAGCAAATTATTTTTTTCTTCTTCATAATTAACTCGTTCGGTTATATCTGATTTAATCGCCAAAAAATAAGAGGGGAACGATTCGTTTTCAAAAATTGGAGTAACAACTTGATACTCGTAATACTCACTACCCCCTTTTCGATAATTGAGGTATTCGCTTCTCCAGATATTCCCTTTGTTCAACATTTCCCAAATTTCTATATACTCTTTCTCCGTAAAAATATCCCCACCCAAATAAGTATTGCTTTCTTTGCCTAATATTTCTTCGCTACTATATTCCGTTAATTCTGTAAAGGCATTATTGCACCAAATAATTTTACCTTCTTTATCGGAAATAAAAGACGCTTCAGGTAACGATTCCATAGCATGTTTAAACATATTAATAGATTCGTCAATAGGTTGGATACTTTCCAAACATATTTCACTTTCATTTATTTTAATTACGTTTCTATTAATTTCGGCAACAAAATTTCCGCTTCCGTTTTTTTTGCATTTGGCAAGATATCTGCCTTTATTTTCGGCTGTTAATGTTTCAATAATTTCCGATTGTGTAATATTTTCAAACGTATCGATTAATAATAAATCTTTAAGTTTTTTACTTATAAAACATATTTTTTTGGATGAAGTATAATAACCCCAAATATTGCTCGGAGAGTTTTCCAACAGTGTTAGTTCGGTTTCACTTAGCGACATAAAATTTTCTTAAAATGTTACAATAAAATAATAAAAATAAAACTAATTTATTATATATTCTTTTAACATTTCAAGGTATTTTAACTGCTCTAACTTTGTACTAAAACTGTTTTGATATGTATTACCGATAGAATTATTAAATTTGTTTAATGCTTCTGCCATTTTTATATTTGGCAGTCCGTTATCGCGTAAAAAATGAACTAATTTTAAAGTTCTGAATCCGTCAAACCAAAACTTTTTTTGTTTATATAATTGTTCATCACTTTTTGTTGAAGATAATATTTTATTCCATGAGTATTCAAAATTATTTAACACCAAAAATTTATGTAAATTTGCATCAATTTTTAATGCAAATGATAAATAATCTACGGCGGTTAGAGCATTTTTATCAAAAAATATTCTATTCCACTCCTTTAAAATATCAAATATATCCGGATTATATAAAATATATTCGTCTTGACTGTGTGTTAAATATCTCGCCACTCTTTGACCCGTCCCGAAAGGTACGCGCCATGAACTCCTTCCTAACGGATATACGCTTGCCCCCTTCAGCACTTTTATGGAATATAATTTAGATAACTTTTCCATAAAATAAAAATCTTCGGCAGCTAATCTTTTATTCATCCCTTGAATTTTACAATATGCCGATGCCGAACAAACCATTGTGCTTCCGATTGTATGAAATGCATATGGTGAATTTGCATATTTTAAACCGGCTACATAATAATGTAAAAATATATCATAACAAATAATTGCAAAATTTTCTTCCTCATTATCCGTAAACCTATGAGCAAATGGAACATATCCGGCATCCATACTTTGTAGTCTGTAATTATTCAACACTTCTAAATAATTATCACTTACTTCGCAATCGGAATCTAAACATACTAACAATGTATTTTTTGTATAGTCAAAATATTTAAGAGCATTATCCATTCCAATTTTTCTTGCAAGTCCAACTCCGCCGTCTTTTTCCGGTAATTCATTCCCATCCGTGCAAGCATCAATAAAACTAATTTTTAAATTATTTTTGTATTCACAAACAATACTTTTTAAATATTCTACCGTTTTTTGGTTTTCTTTTTTAATTTCCTCGGTGGCGGTAACTAAATTGTTAACCACAAATATAACGAGTGTATTATTAATTTCTTTTAATCTATTATTATTTAATGAACTAATAAGATTAATAATATTATCATATTCCGCTATTGCAGGAATTACGATTATATTGTTAAATAAATAATCCGGGGGATAAGATATGATGTAACGTTTATATTCAAATTTATTCAAATAATCCGTTACTTCTTTAGGTAAATTTAAATCCATTTTATTCAAAATAATTTCGGTTAATAATTTCTAAGGCTTTTTCATAGTCCGGTCCATCAATTTTATTAATTATGATACCGCTTCTTTCCATTCTTCTAAACCATTTAATTTGCTTTCTGGCAAATTCATAAATTGCTGCATTAAGCTTTTGAAACATATCGTTATAGTTTATTTCACCCTTTAAATACAAACCTATATATTTATATTCTAAACCAAAAAATAATAATTTTTCTAAAGTAATTCCTTTGCTAAACAAATTATTAACTTCATCAATCATACCCGATTCAAGCCTTTGCTTAAGTCTAAAACTTATTCTTTGTTTAATTATTTCGTTAGGTAAAGTAATTCCTATTATTAAGGGATTTATTTTGGGTTTTTCTAAAATACTGCCGTTTAACTTAGCTTTTTCAATTACTATTGCTTTAATTATTCTCTCCCTTTCTGTAAGGTCGGTAACGTTATGCAGATTATTTGATAATCCCATTAAAATTTTTCTTAATTCTTCAGTTCCAAAATTATTTAATAATTCTGTTTCTTGAGCATTAAAATCGGCTTTAACAAGTTCATAATTACTAACTATTGAATCTAAATATAGAAATGAGCCTCCGACTAAAAAAGGAATTTTATTTTTGTTGATAATTTCATAATAATAATTAGTAAAAAGTTTATTAAACTCAAATAAATCAAATTCTTTATTCGGTTCAATAATATCAATCATATAATACGGAATTATTTTGCCGTTAACCGTGTAATCTTGTAAATCTTTACCCGTCCCTAAATCCATATATTTGTATACTTGACGGCTATCCGCAGAAATAATTTCACCGTTAAGATTAGCTGCAAGTTTAGCTGCAAGCAACGTTTTTCCTGTTGCGGTAGGTCCTAATACTACAATTAAATTATAATGGGTCAATATTAAAAATCTTGTGCAATTGGCAATTTAACAATAAATGTAGAGCCTTGTCCTACAACACTTTCAAAAGAAATTGTACCGGAATGTTCGTTTACAATTTTCTTAGCAATCGCGAGACCTAATCCGGTTCCTTCTTTTTTACCGTAAGACATAAACGGATCAAATATTTTTTCTTTGACGTTATCAGGAATGCCAACCCCGGTATCTGTAATTAGTATCTTAACAAAACCCGCTTCTTTTATAGTTTTAACGGTAATAGTTCCACCGTCAGGCATAGAATCGGCAGCATTTTTAATTATATGTTGATAAGCTTGATAAAATTCCTTCAAATCAACTCGCACCAATACGTCAATATCAAATTTAGTAACAATATTGCAATTTTTCTTTTTAACAGTTTGTTCCAATCTTGAGTTATAATCATTTAAAACTGATATCAAATTTGTATTAATCTGACGTAAAACCTTGTTTTTTTCAGAATAGTTTGACGTTGTTAATACTAAATCTGCAACTTGATTTAATTGTTCTAAAATCATATCAACAATTTTATCAGAATCTGCTTGCAAATGTTTTGTTTTTAAATGTTCGGCATACCTTTTACTTATTAAAATAGGATTTTTAATATCTTGAATTAAGAAATTTGCCATTTTACCCAATGATGAAATTCTTTCAAATTGTAATAATTTTTCCACCAATTCTGCATTTTCTAATGCAATAGCCGCATGTATCGAAATTGCATTAAGAAATGTTTCGTCTAACTGAGTAAATTCTCCGTTTCCGCTATTTAGCAATTGATGAACACCAATAATCTCTCCTTCGGCATTTCGTATTGGAAAACAGATCATTGTTTTAGTTTGGTAACCGCTACTTTTGTCAAAAGAGGCTTTAAATCGACTATCGTTTTGAACATCCTTAATATTAACAATTTCACCTGTTTGAGCAACCCACCCGGCAATACCATCACCGATTTTTAATCTTATCTCTTTTAGTTCGTTCCCCATAACAACCTTACTCCAAATTTCCCCCTTATCCTTATCAATTAGATATAAGGTACCTCTATCTGCTTTTGTTATATTAGTTGCTACGGATACTATATTTTGAAGAACATCATCTAATTTAATTTTTGAGCTTACTAACTGTGCTGCTTTTAATATCATCTGTAACTGCTCTATATTCATCACCCCTTGCTTTCTTAATTCCTCTACATCCGGGTTAGAAATAGATTCATTGATAATTTGTTTTTCTTGTTCAAGAACATTATCAAAAGATTCTTCTTTTTCTTCAGTTATATTAAATTCATTTGAATTGATATCTTCTTCCGTATTATTTTCTAAGTTAAACTCACTAAATTCATTTTTAAGGAATTCATTTTTATCAAAATCATCACCTTCCAAAATTTCCCCTTCCGGTTTAATTATTTCATCATCTTCAAACTTGAATTCAAATTCAGGCGAAGTTTCGAGTTTTTCATTTTCAACAACAATTTCGTTATTTTCAAATTGTTTTAAATATTGTTCAACCAGTGAAGAAGAATCATCATTATTTTCATTTATATCATTTTCGGCTATGTCTAATTTCTCTTCATTTTCTTGAATTATGTCAAAGTTAAAAGTTATTTCTTCGTTTTTTACTTCGTCCTTTATCTCTTCATCTAATTCATTAACATTAAAACTAATATCATCAATAAAACCTACTTTTTGATCTTCATCAAGCGCTGAATTCAAGGTTAAATCAAATTCGAAATTTTTTTCATCTTTTGGGAAATTAAAATTATCAAGTTTTAGTTCTTCCTCAATAGGTTTAAATTCATCTAAATTAATATCATCAGTATTTAAATTAAATGAACTATCAATATTGGTAACTTCTTCATCAAATTTTAGATTGAGCTGATCAGTTTCCGTTTTATCACTATTAGTTAATTCAATATTAAAGTCTTGAATGTTAAACTCGTTTTCAATTGCCTTTTTAGGAGCTTCCTCTGTAATTTCAGTCGGAACTCCGCTATCTTCATAAAATGTTGTAGTTCTAAAAGAACCCAAAGATAAATCATCCGAAAATTTAATTTCTATATTTTCCGGTTCTTCGTCATCAATAAACTCAGGTAATTGACTTAAATCTACAGCTAAATTAGCAGACACATCTTCAAATGGTTCAACTTTAATTTCATTTTCTTCTTCAATAATATTAAAATCATCCTCAGGTATAATTTTTTCTATATTCTCCGATAAATCAATGCTTTCTTCTTCAAGATTTAAATCATTTAAATTAATTTCCGATTCGCTAAAATTATAAACAAGGTCATCAGAACTAAATTCTTTTACTTCTGTATCTATTACTTCAAATGTTTCTATGTTATTTTCTAATTCAATTAATTTTTGTTCATCTTCAATAACATCCGGTTTTTTAGTTTCGGTTAAAACAGAGAAACCGCAATACTTTTTAAGATTAATTAGAATATTTGGATCTTGCCATAATAAAAAGTTTAGCTCGGCTTTTGTTACCGCAATAACATAAGAATCTGCAGCAGCAATAGCCATTGTTTTTCTAACGGTTGACTCATACAAATCAGTATGCCCAAAAAAATCACTTTCACTTAAAAATATCGAATTTTTAACCAAGGCTTCTTCGTTTTCAACTACTCTAATCATACCGTTAATAATTAGGTATAGATAATCCGAACTATCTCCTTGCTTAAATAGTAGCTGCCCTTCTTTAAGAGTTATCAATTTTCCTTTAACATCGCTAAAATTTAATTTATTTGTATCGATATTAAGCAATAACTTATTATTTTTAAATGCCGAGATAATTTTATTTTCCATATTCGTCTTTAATTTTTATGAGCGAAATTAATAAAGCAATTGAACATATAATTAATAATGATAACCAACTTTCAACAATAATAAAAAAGTTTGGTAAATGCAATATACAAAAACATAGTAATTATTTAAAAGCAATTATTAGCTCAATAATAGGGCAACAACTATCAATATATGCAGCAAATAAAATTAGCCAAAGATTTTTTGAAAAATTCGGAACAAAAATAAAGATTTCCGAAATTCTTGCCGAAGATGTAGAATCATTAAAAAAAATAGGCCTTTCGAATTCTAAAATAAAATACATAAAAGATTTATGTTTTAATATTGACAATAAAACTGTATCTTTGAAAAATTTAAATAAAAAAACAGATCAAGAAATAATTGATGAACTAACTAAAGTAAAAGGGATTGGTATTTGGACAGCTCAAATGTTTTTAATTTTTACTTTAGGTAGGTTAAATGTACTGGCAAATACAGATTTAGGTATTCGGAAAGGAATTAAATTGATATATGGTTTAGCAGAACTTCCTTCTTTTGATGAAGTTACTCAGCTTTCTGTTAAAAATAATTGGAACCCTTACAATACTATTGCCTGTATATACATTTGGAAATATTTAGACAACAATAACGAAACTAAATTGAAAGAATAACATCTTATTTATGGAAGAAGAAAAATTAATTGAAGACGCCAAAAACGGTGATAGAATTGCACTTTCACAGCTTGTAAAAAAATACGAACAAACTGTTTATAATTTTGCCTTCAAAGTTTGTAGAGACAAAGATAAAGCTGAGAACACTATGCAAGAAACGTTTTTAAGTATGGTAAAATCGCTTAATCAGTTTAGCGGGAAATCCAAACTTTCCACTTGGTTATACACAGTTGTTTCAAATCACTGTTTAATGCAGGCAAGAAGTAATGCTAGGTTTAAATTTGCTTCGCTTGATGATGACGAAGCATCTATAAATGAAAGCGAAATTGTAGATTGGGAAATAGCCCCGGATAAAATTACCGAAAACGAAGAATTAAAAAAACACTTAGACAACGCTATTCAAAATTTGAACCCAGAGTATAGAATTGTTTTTTTATTAAGAGATATCGAAGATTTATCAACCGAAGAAACCGCAAAAATAACCGGTTTAAGTATTCCTGCTGTTAAAAGCAGATTACATAGAGCACGAGCTTTTTTAAGAAATGAATTAAACGAGTATATCAAACATGGAAGAAACTAATAAAAACTGTAATGATGTAATAAACCACATATGCGAAAATTTAGGCGAAGATAATGATTCACCTAATTGTATTGCACTAAAAGAACATTTACATAACTGTCCTAATTGTCAAAGTTATTTAAAATCTGTAAAATTGACTATTGAACTTTATAAAAATTATAATGTAAATGTTTCCGAAGACATGCACAACAAACTTTCTGAAATATTAGGATTAACGGATTGTAGGTAAAAACATGGAAAACATATTTTATTACAAGACTAACGTAACTTGGAAATTTAGAAGGATAGGCGAACTTAACGAAGGAGGGATGACCCCTATTACCGTTGCAACCCCACCTGAATTTCCGGGCGGTGTTCCCAATACATGGTCTCCTGAACACTTATTTGTCGCTTCAGTTAATGTTTGTTTAATGACCACTTTTTTGGCTATTGCCGAAAACAGTAAATTAGATTTCGTTGAGTATTCTTCTGATGCCGAAGGGAAGCTTGAAAAAGTTGACGGAAGATACTTAATTTCGGAAATTATTCTAAATCCCAAAATTAGCGTAAAGTCTGAAAAAGACATTGAACGTGCCCAACGAATTATTGAAAAGGCGGAGCATCATTGTTTAATCTCCAATTCGATAAAATCCAATATTGTGTTAAATCCTATTGTATTTATTGAGTCAAATAAAGTACTATAACTATAAATAGCCAATTAATTAAAAAAAACATTAAAAAAATTACACTTTTTTCACTTTTTTTTAATTGCCCTATTTACTTTTAGATGCGGAATTTATTATATTAAAATAGCACAATTCATTAATTGAGAGGTGAGTATATGGCGTTTGTACAAATATCGTCAAAAGAGATAAGCGATATGATTCGCAAGTACAGCAAGGGTAAGAGTATTAAATCAATTGCCGAAGAAAGCGGTCACGACCGTAAGACGGTAAGGAAGTATATTCAGGCTGTAAAAGGACAGGCTGATTTAGCAGATAAAGAAGCTGTTAAAAAAGCTGTTAAAGCCGTTTTACCCAAGAAACCCGGTAGACCCAAAAAAGTTCAATAGCGTCCATGCGGGGGATAGTTTTTAAAGGCTGACTTTTGTCAGCCTTTTTTATTTTTTAAAAAGTCTAATACTTCGAATTTTGAAAAATATAATATTGTACTCTGCTTCTTACTTTTATTTTTAAATTTTTATTTTGCATAAATTATATTATAGCCTACCGGGGAATTATAGCAGCGAGGGTAAATGTTTGTTTTTTCCAAAATCATACTTTACATGTTTTAACAAAACGATTCTTAATCTAATTTCTATTATTTTAATACCTTAATCTTCGCTTTAAATCTTACGCTAATTTTTAAATACCGGAACTTTAGCACTTATTAATTTAGTTAAATAAATAAAAAGAGAAATTTATGATAAAAACAATTTTAGTAACCGGAAGTACTGACGGTATCGGTGAAAAAACAGCCGAAATTTTAGCAGGAATGGGGCATAATGTTATTATTCATGGACGAAATAAGGAAAAATGTATTTCTGTTTCCGAAAAGATTAAAACATCTACCGGAAATTTATCAATAGAGTATTTTGTGGCTGACTTAGCTTCGTTTAATTCAATTAAAAAAGCTGTCGAAGATTTTAAGCTTACCCATAATAAATTAGATATTCTTATTAATAATGCCGGAATTTACTCGAAAGAATATAATTTAACCGAAGACGGATATGAATCAACTATTGCCGTTAATCATCTATCGGTATATTTATTAACCGGTTTACTTTTACCCTTATTAAAAAACGGTTCACCTGCTCGTATAATAAACGTAAGCTCAGTAGCCCATGAAAGAGCCAAATTTAACATAAATGATATAAATTTACAGAACGAATTTAATCATTATATAGCTTATGCTAACAGCAAACTTGCCAATATTTTATTTACAAATTATTTATCTTCTAAATTACCTATTGAAGAAATAACGGTTAATAGCCTGCATCCAGGAGTTATCACCACAAAACTTTTAAAAGAGGGTTTTGGAATATCGGGTGCTTCACTAGATGAAGGAGCTTCAACTTCGGTCTATTTAGCAATAAGTAAAGATGTTGAAAACGTAACCGGAAAGTATTTTGCAAAAAGAACTATCGCAAATATGTCACTAACCGCAAAAGACTTTAATCTAGCTGCGGAATTATGGAACTTAACCGAAAAAATAACCGGGCTTAAATATCCTTTGTAGATTTAGTCGGTATTCCTAATTCTTCCATCTTTCGATACAATGAAGATAATCCTATATTTAAGGCTTTAGCGGCTTCATCTTTATTAAAATCCAATTTTTTGATTATCTTCAATATATGGTCTTTTTCAAATTTCCTTAAAGCATCTTTAAGAGAGTCGGGAAAATCCATACTTGTTTCGTTTCCCTTTAAATTATCGGACATTTCATTTATTGTTATATAGTTATCACGTGAAAAAATCACGGCTCTCTCAATTACGTTCTCTAATTCCCTTACGCCTCCGCGCCAATTATGTGTCATTAGTAAACGTAATGCTTCGTTATTAATTCCTATTATCTTTTTACCCATTTCTTTTGAGTATTGTTCAATAAAATGACTAACTAAC
Organism: Bacteroidota bacterium; assembly: GCA_023447335.1. GTDB lineage: Bacteria > Bacteroidota > Ignavibacteria > Ignavibacteriales > Melioribacteraceae > JAEXOD01. The sequence continues at coordinate 273 of JAEXOD010000187.1, read as the reverse complement.
AACGGAATATCTTCTTTACGTTCATTTAAAGGGGGTAAATTTATTTCTACTACATTAAGCCTATAATACAAATCTTCTCTGAACTCGCCCGCCTGCGATTTTTCAAACAAATTTTGATTTGTTGCAGCAATAATCCTAACATTAGTTGTAACCGGTTTTATTGAACCAACGGGATAAAACTCTTTATCTTCAATAGCACGTAATAATTTAACTTGTAAATTTAATGGTAACTCACCAATTTCATCCAAAAACAAAGTTCCGCCGTCTGCAGCC
>JAEXOD010000185.1 GCA_023447335.1 Bacteroidota bacterium | reverse complement strand
AATTATTTAGGTCTAATGCAAAATCAAATTCCGGAATAAACTCAACAGCAATACCTTCAAAAGTAGGGGTTAAATAAAAAACACCTTCTCCGCCTTCTATCGGATAATTTTGTACAACCGTAGAATTTGTTGTAGTGTTTACTATATCAGCCTTTGCTTTTTTAGTACCTGTTTCGGTAAAAGTGATTTCGTAATTGTTATTACTAACCAAAGTTGAATCAATAACGTGAACAAGTATTTTGCTTGTATTTGCTCCGTTTGTTAGTTGGTAAACGGTCGGTTGAATTATTGCTTGCGGGAAAGTAGGAGTAAATTTACGTGCAACTATTTCATAACATTTTCCGGCGATTCCCCAACTGCTATAAACAATTAACATGGTATTATCGTTTTTAGGAATAAAAACAGGCTCCCATTGATAACTTGTAGTATATTGGTTAACAATACTTTCGAAGCTCAATTTTGTTAGATTTGCGTCAAAAATAGATGCAAAAACTCCTTCGCGGTCGCCGTCTTGTAACCAAGATGACCAAACAACTGCAATGTTACCATTATCAAGAATTCCGATTTTAGGTAGCCATTGATAATTAACAACAGTTTTATTAACTAATATTTCCCCGCCAATTTTATTGCCGTTTGGGTCAAATTTTTGCATGTAAATTCCGCCGTCGTAACCGTCTTGTCTCCAGCTACACCATACTGCTATAAATCCGTTATCGGGATAAACAGCTAATTCACCAAACCATTGATAATCGTTAACATAAGTGTTTAATCCAAACTCATCCTTAATAACTTGACCGGAAGTAGAATATATTTTACCGTAGATTCCATATCCGGAAGGGGATGATGCATCTTGATTCCATGATTCCCAAACAATAATAAAATTACCGTTCGCAAATTTTTTAATCACAGGTCTTTGTTGACTATTTAATGTGGTAGTGTTAACTAAAAATTCATTACCAACTTTATTGCCGTTTTGGTCAAACATTTGGGCGTAAACACCTTTATTACTTCCGTCTTGATACCAGCTATCCCATGTAATAACAAAATTACCGTTATCATCTATTGCCACATCCGGATTTGTTTGTGTATTAGTCGTAAAAGTATTTACTAAAAATTCGTTTCCGATAGGCTGGTTGTTTTTGTATATACGAGCTTTTATATCGTAAATGGAATTAAAATCGGTATAGGAAGCCCAAACCACCACAAACATACCGCTAGCATTCATAGCAACAGCCGGTTTTTCCTGGTTGAAATCAGTTGTTGTATTTACTAACTCTTCGGTCCCTATTTTTTCATCATTGCTATTAAATTTTTGAATTGCAATTTCATCTTGCTTAGCAACCGAAAGCTTATTTAATGTTGTCCATACGATTACATAATTACCGTTTGTATCTTTTGCAATCTGTGGATCTCGTTGAGTTGTATCTTGATAAGTATTTACAATATACTCGTTTTGAGCATTTAATAAGACGCTAAAACATAAAAATAAAATAACATAAATAATCTTTTTCATAAGTCACCTATTTCATTTGGAAGTCTAATAAAGGATAACCGGACGCTCCGGGAATTTCATAATGCCACCATTCTGAATCATAAAGCAAAAATCCGGCAACTTGAGACATAACAGATCGTAATAATTGTCTATTTGCTAAAATAGTAGGAGAAAGATTATTATAAGTCTGTGCAGCTTTATCGCTAAAATCGTCAAACAAAGTCGGCATAGCAAGTTCTTGACCGGTTGCTAAATCAACTAAGGTTAAATCAATAGCTCCTCCTCTGTTGTGTTTACTTCCCGAAGTTGGGTCTGCAACATATACAGGATTGGGATAAACTGCAAATAATAGATATTGCACTGCTCTTGGTCTATAACCGTCCCAAATCTTGATTCCAATGCCTTGGGGATAATTCACACCATTATGAATTCGAATTTTACGCAAACTATCTTGCGCTATTTTTAACATGTTTACTGCTTTTAATAACATTAAGCATTCGTTAGCAGTGTACATCTTAGGCAGTTGGACATTTCCGTTAGGTAAATTTCTAAACTGATGGTCAGCAGCACTATACCTTAAATCGATTACAATATCCGGTATCAATTCTTTTGGGTTGACCATCTCGTCCAAAGCCCCTTGTGCTTTTAAAGCAATTGACATGACAAAAAACAACAACAATATCCTTTTCATCATACTTCCTCTCATAGTTAATTAATGCAAATTATTTAAATTTTATTCTTCCGTCAATAGCAAAAACTTTATTTTCTTTAGTAATAACCAGCGGATTAATATCAAATTCCGCAATATTACTGTTTTCGGTAATCATAACAGCACAATTATAGATAATATTAATAATTTCTTCAATATTTACGGGCTTTTCACCTCTTAATCCTTTCAACATTTTTCCTGCTTTTGTTTCGTTTAGCATGTCATTTATATCTTGTTTGCAGAGATAAGCAGATTTTATACTTGTATCTGCAAATAATTCAACAAATTTTCCTCCCAATCCAAATGAAATTGTCGGTCCAAAACTATTATCACGCATACCGCCTATAAGCAATTCATATTTCGGAGTAATAAAAGGCTGAATTAAAAACTGTTCAACCTTAAAGCCGTTAATGTCAAAATTTTTAATAATAGAACGGCAAGCAGAAATAAATTCTTCATATGAATTTATATTTAATATAACACCACCGATATCGGATTTATGAGTGGCATCCTTATTTATTCCCTTAACAACAATAGGATATTTTAGATTTTTATAATCTCTAAAATCAGCTGCTTTTATATATAATTCTTCCAGCAAAGGGATATTATAATGTCTAAAAACCGATGCTAACGAATTTGCAGAGATATAACCGCTTTCAAAATTAAATACATTTTTGTTACGACCGTTAAATAACTTTAACCTATCATTATTCAAATTATTAATTGACTTACTATACCGTAACATGTTTGCGATAATTATGCTAGGTTCTTCAGGGGTTCTAAATAGCGGTTTATTAATTCCTTTGGTTTGTTTGTATTCTTCCCAAAACTCAGGTAGCGGAAATACAATTTGAAATATTGGTTTAATAGGAGAACCTATGCTATTAATCGCTTCGATAACGGGAAGTGGTTGTACCATTACAGGTTCAACGAATATAGAAATTATAGCATCAACATTCGGATCTGCCGTAACTATTTCGTTTACTGTTTTAAATGTTTCTGCATTACCTCCGGGAAGTAGATCAATTGGATTGTTTACACTTCCTTCGGGATGTACAACTTGTCTTAATCGGTTTTTTGTGGCTTCGGTTAACTCGGCAAGAACAAGATCGTTCGGTTCGAGTTTATCGACTGTTAAAATGGCAGGACCTCCGGCATTTGTTATTACTGCAACTTTGTTCCCTTTGGGAATAACAAAATTTTCAAAACCTTTTGCCGTATTAAAAAGATCATTAACGGTTTCAGCACGAATAACGCCAAATTGTTTTAAAACCGCATCAACAACTTTATCTGAGCTACTTAATGCACCGGTGTGAGATGAAGCGGCTTTAATTCCGCCGTCTGTTCTTCCGGCTTTTAAGATAATTATCGGTTTATTGATCTTGTTATCTAAAAACAATTTAATAAATTCTTCACCGTTAACAAAACTTTCTAAGTATAGAGATATAGTTTTTATATTTATATCATTTTGCCAATACTCAATTAAATCATTTTCGTTAGTATCTGCTTTATTCCCGATACTTATAAAGTGAGCAAATCTAATATCTGTTTGTCTTAATGAATTTAAAACAGCCGCACCTAATGCCCCGCTTTGAGATGCAAAAGCAGTATTTCCGAATATTGGTTGTTCGGCTACAAAAGTTGCATTAAGCATTATATTGTTTATTGTGCTTATAACACCCATGCAATTAGGACCAATCATTTTTATTCCGGCATTTTTAACCTTTTTGGTTATCCTTTTTTCTATTTCTTCTCCTTCAGTCCCGGTTTCTTTAAATCCGGCTGTTATAAGTACAATTCCTTTTATCCCTTTTAATATTAGGCTATCAATAGAATCTTCAACAAACTGTTTTGGTACAACAATAATTGCCAGGTCAATATTATCAGGTAAATCTTCAATAGTTTTAAAACATTTTAGACCTAAGATTTCTTCGGATTTGGGGTTTGTTAAATATATCTTCCCTTTATATCCATATTTTAGAATAGTATTAGTAAGTTCGTAACCAATACTTTTTTCTTTGGATGATGCACCCACAACAACCAAAGATTGAGGATAAAAAAATGAACCTATGCCTGTATTCATATAAAACCTTTATTAAATTAATTTCCAAGTTCAAGTACTTCTATTTGTACTTTTACAACTCCGTCTTTTAACATGTCTAATTGTTCGGCTGCTCCATAACTTAAATCAATAATTCTTTCCGGATGTGGGGGCATTCTATCGTTAACTCTAACTATAACTGCTTTATTATTTTTTAAATTTGTTATTCTTAATATCGAACCAAATGGTAAATCAGGCGAGGCAGTAGTTAAATCATACATATTATATGTTTCGCCGTTAGAAGTTTGTCTTCCGTGAAATTTTTCGGCATAATACGAGGCTAAACCTATATAAACTTCACCGGTTTTTGCCGTATCAATATCGTAATTTGTATTAATATTTTTGCTTCGTTCCAAATACCTTGGAACGGGATTACACGCCGCAAATATGATAATAATTACGAAACCTATTAAATAATTGTATTTCATATAAAAATTTTAGGATAATAAACTTATTGTTATTGTTTTGATGTTCTAAAATAAAAAAGATATTGTTAAAAATCTTGTTTTTATAAAGAATATTTTTGGTTATTTAAATATTTTTTAATTTTTTAACATATCACAATAAATAGTTTAACTAAATAAAATTATGACATATGAAAAAATTTAATATTCCGGAAAAATATAAAAGCAACATTATAAGCGAATTAAAAGCGAAAAGAAAAGCGGCAGACCCAAGAAAAAGAGATTTTAGTCCCGCCGAAGTAACTTTTGGTAATATAACATTTTTTATCGCACGTCATTTTGGTTTTTGTTACGGCGTCGAAAATGCTATTGAAATAGCTTACGATACTATAGAGAAAAATAAAGAAAAAAGAATATTTTTATTAAGCGAAATGATACATAACCCTATAGTTAACGAGGATTTGTTATCAAGAGGGATTAAGTTTTTAATGGATACAAAAGGAAATAGATTAATTGATTTTAATAACTTAACTTCTGAAGATATTGTCATTATTCCTGCTTTTGGTACAACGGTAGAAATTGAAAACGAATTAAAGCAAAAAGGAATTGATCCTTACAAATATAATACAACATGTCCTTTTGTTGAAAAAGTTTGGAATAGAGCCGAATTAATCGGAAAAAATAATACAATTATCATCCACGGTAAATATTTGCACGAAGAAACAAGGGCAACATTTTCACATACAATTCAGAATTCACCGGCAGTTGTAGTAAAAAATTTAGAAGAAGCTAAAATATTAGGAGACATAATTTTAACTGAAAATCAACAAATGTTTGAAGACGTTTTTAAAGATAAATTCTCGGAAGGTTTTGATGTTAAAAATGATTTTAAGAGTATAGGAGTTGTAAATCAAACAACAATGTTATCAACCGAAACTGAGCAAATATCCGATTATTTTAGACAAGTTATGATTAATAAATATGGTTCTGAAAATATTAATAATCATTTTGCAGATACACGTGATACTTTGTGTTATGCAACAAACGATAACCAAGTATCCGCCAAAATGTTATTAGAAACTGATGCAGATTTTGCAATTGTTGTAGGCGGTTATAATAGTTCTAACACTTCACATTTGGTTGAATTGTTGGAAGGAAAATTTCCGACTTATTATATTTCGTCAGAAAGATGTTTGATATCAAAAGAAGAAATATCGCATTTTGATTTTCATAATAAGGTTGAACTAAAAACAAATAATTATTTACCGAATAAATCACATATCAAAATTGCACTTACAAGCGGAGCTTCCTGTCCCGATTCTATAGTTGAAGCGGTAATAGAAAAATTAATTAATTTTGGCGAAAAGAATAATTAAGAATTATTAGTATCTACCAACGATTTTTTTCTAAATTCAAGCGGAGTCATGGTTGTATGTCTCTTAAAAAAACGTGCAAAATAGTTTTGATTAGAAAAATGCATTCTATCTGCTATATCCGAAATTGATAAATCAGAATATATTAATAACATTTTTGCGTCATACACTATTTGTTCGGTAATTATGCTTAGAGCGGGTTTACCTGTAATTAGTTTACAAGCTTCATTTAATTTAGTTAGAGTAACTTTTAGGCTTTTTGTAAAAAAACCTAAATCATGTCTGTGTTGATCATTTTTTATAACTAGATTTCTATATTCGTTATATAATTTAACCGATTGTAAATTTTTACCTATTATTATACTCTTGTCCGATGCTAAATCGCGATAAATATTTACAATTAATATTTCTAGCATATTTTTAATTATTCTATCTGCAAATATAGAATTGTTTTCAAGTTCGTTAAAAATGTTTGTGGCTAAATGATGAATCCGAATAAACACATTGTTGGGAATTTTAGAAATAAACTTAGGTCTATCAAAAAAATAATAAAGATCGGAGATATTAAAAAACAATGAAACAAAATAATTTGTGTTAATAGAAATTACTTTTCCTTCAATATTAGTATTCCATTTAAAACTATGAATTACGTTGTTAGGTATTAAAATTAGTGCTTTATCCGAAAATACAAATTCTTCGTTATTAAGGATGCAAGAGCCGCCTGATTTTTCTATTATTAAGATCTGAAAAAGACTTGTATGAATATGGGGTTTTATCTTATAATCAAAGATTTTTCCTATATCATTGAGTGATTCTACAAAAATATTTCCGTGAATAAAATTGGTTGTTGATTCATAATAATTTCCCAATACTTTTAAATAATCAATATTCATAAAATCCTGTTATTTTGTGCTATAAATTAGTAAAAAAGTGACAAAAAGTAAATATTAAATATACTATTTTAATACAGTATAAATTTTAGGAGTAAAAATGACTTGGTTTAATAACCTCAAAATCAGCTACAAATTAATTAGCAGTTTTTTAATTATTTCGGTAATCACACTGTTTTTGGTAATCAATGCGTCAAATTCGATAAAAGAGTTAGATGCCAGAGATACTTATATGTACGAAAATGGTGTAAAAGCATTAGAGAACTTGGGCTATACTTTAGAACAAATAGGGTATTTTAAATTAGCTTTTAGAGAGCAGTTAATTGCGGGTAGTGCCGGTGAAAGAGAGGCAAAAATAAACTTAAGGAAGTCAATCAGCGAAAGAATTTCTCAAAGATTAAAAGAATATGAAGCTACAATAAGCACACCGGAAGAGAGAGCTTTGTACGAAAAATTTATTGCAGATAGGCAAAAACTACTTGTTCTTGTCGCTCAATTTGAAAGTATGATACAATCAGAAGATTTAGAAGGAGCAAGAAATTTACTACACGGTGAGTTCGCAGTAGGAGAAACCTCTTACTCTGAAGGAATTAAGGCGTTGATGGATTATAATTCACATTATGCAAAAAAGCTTTCGGAAGAAAATACTGCATTGGGTGAAAGTTCAGTAAATGATAATTATACTTTTGGATTCTTTATTATTGGGCTATCGGTATTTTTTGGATTTTTTATTACTAATTTAATTGCAAAACCGCTTAAAGTTGGAGTTAACGCAGCAAATATTATTGCAAGCGGTAATTTTGATTATTATGACGATAACGTAAGAAAATTTGCAAGTTATAAGGATGAAATAGGGGAGTTGTTATTTGCAGTTATAAAAATGAAAGATATTGTTGTTCAAAAATCAATTTGGTATGAATCGATTATCAATAGTATGCCTTTCCCAATATCTGTAACAGATATTAATATGAATTGGACATTTATTAATAAAGCTGCCGAACAAGTTACCGGAAGAAAGCTTAAAGATGTTACGGGTATGCAATGTAGTAATTGGGGTGCAGATATATGCAATACCGATAGATGTGGGGTAAAATTACTAAGGAAAGGTCAAACAACTTCTTTCTTTAAACAACCCGGAATGGAAAACGAGTTTCAAGTTGATGTTACTTATATTTACGACAAGCAAGGAAATAAAATTGGACATGTTGAATTTGTTCAAGATGTGACAAAAGTAGTTTCACAGCAAAAATATTTGGAAAGAGCTTCACATGCTTTATTGAAAGAAATGGAAAAGTTTGCTGAAGGTGATTTAACTGTATCAGTTAAAAAAGAAAAAGATGACGAAATAGGAAAATTATTTGACGGATTTAATAAAGCAGTAGGAAATATTAGTCGCTTAATAGGGGAATTAACAGAAGCAGTTCAGGCAACGGCAAGTGCAGCAAATCAAATAAGTGCAAGTTCGGAAGAAATGGCAGCAGGTGCTCAAGAACAGAGTGCCCAAGCAAGCGAAGTTGCTACAGCCGTTGAAGAGATGGCAACCACAATTATTGAAACAACAAAGAATGCTAATGTTGCTGCCGAATCTGCGAAAGCTGCCGGTGAAATTGCTAATGAAGGTGGAAAAGCGGTAACTCAAACAGTAGAAGGAATGAACCGAATAGCTGATGTTGTAGAATCCGCAGCAGCGACCGTTCAACAGCTTGGTAAAAATAGCGATCAAATAGGTGAAATTGTACAAGTAATTAATGATATTGCCGATCAAACGAATCTTCTCGCATTAAACGCAGCTATAGAAGCAGCGAGAGCAGGTGAACAAGGGCGAGGTTTTGCAGTTGTTGCCGT
>JAEXOD010000035.1 GCA_023447335.1 Bacteroidota bacterium | reverse complement strand
TGGTAATACTTCGCGTGATAACACATTTACCGGGCGTGAAGTTTTAAAAGATAGGGAAAGAGTTACAAGAACAGATGATAAAATCCGTAAATTGAATGAGGAAAGAGGTATTCCGACTGATAGATTAAGAGGAAACAAGCGTGAAGTATTGATTGATAAAGAGTCTAATAATATTACTAATAGAAAAGTAATAATTAAAGATGATAACGGAAATACTATTATTCGTGATAAAGAACAAAGAATTCAGGATGATAAAGAGAAGAGAGTGTTTGATAGAAATAATAATAATACCGGTGAAAATGTTGTTAGAAAGAAGATATATATAAAACAAGACCCGGAGAACAGAAGAACTGTTGAAAGAAAAACAGATAGAAATGACGGCAACAGAGATTATGAACCTCGTGTAAATAAAGATAGGAATAATGATAACGGGAATAATGATAGAAACAGAAACTATGAACCTCCCGTAAAGCAAAATAGAGATAATACACCAAAAAGAGAGTATAGAAATCAAGAACCGCCAAGAAACTATAATCCGCCGGTAAACAATAACAGCGGGAATAATTCAAGAGGGGATAACGGCGGATCAAGAAATTCAGGTACAAGAGAGAGGAGATAAGATGAAATTTAATATTATTCTCAGCATTTTATTTACGGTTATTTTAGCCGGCTGCTACACAGTATACCAACACCCTAACGTAGTTCATAAGAGTGAGAACGGCAGAGTTGAATTAATTGAAGTAAATTATAAAAATAATTGTGCTACTTGTCATACGGAACAAGAACTTGAAAACTATAACTATTACGTTAAAAAAGATATTTATATTCAAGAAGAAACCGAGAATGATGAGATTGTTAGCTATAATGATATAGCTTATTTTTATAATATGCCTTGGTGGTACGAAGTATCTTTTACAGATGTGTATTCACCGGTTAGAATTGAAACAGGGATTGAACAAGAAATTTTAGATGATAATCCCGGCAGGGTATATTATCCACCAATACAACTACCCGGTCCTACTATTACGAATCCGGAGAAAACCCCACCTACCGGTGGTCAACCAAAAACAAGAGAGAATAAAGGTAGCACCGAACAAAAAACTGAAAAGACGGATGATTCTCATAAATCAAATAATACTCGAAATAATGACGGAAGCCGAAATAACGGAACGGGGAGGAGATAATGTTTAGTAGATTATTGCTCATAATTAGTATTTTAATAATAATAACACTTAATATTTGTGCACAAGGAACTGGTGATGTTGTGAGATTATCTGAACCCGGGTTGGGTTCAAATGCCAGAACTATGGGAATGGGTAATTCTTTTACTGCTATTGCCGATGATTTCTCCGCAGTATTTGCTAATCCTGCAGGATTAGGATTGGTAAAGCGGTTTGAATTAAGTACCGGATTTGATTTTAATAAATATAACAATAGCACAAGTTTATTAAATAGTACAACAGATATTTCTCAAAATAAAGCTAGTTTTTCACAGTTGGGTTTTGTATATCCTTTACCTACGGTTCAAGGAAGTCTTTCTTTGGCTGCCGGTTTTAGTAAACAAAAGGATTTTAACAAAATTATTAAATATTCCGGTTTTAACGGATTTAATACTTCCATGATTCAAGATTTAACAGCTAAAACTGATGATATTCCTTATGATCTAGGTTTAAGTTATCCTGTTTATAACAATCAAAATCAGTATCTTTATGATGAAACGGTAATTGCGGGAAATTTAAATCAATCAGCCGAAATTATACAAACAGGAAGTTTAAATCGATTTTCGTTTGCAGGAGCTGTTGAATTTGCAAGAAGTGTGTTTTTGGGGCTATCGTTTAATATTTTGGGAGGTACTTTTAATCAAACAAAAGATTATTACGAAGATGACACAAAAAATGTTTATGATAATTCAATAGAAACATATCCCGGTGATCCTACAACTCGTTCATTTGAATATTTTAACCTAAAGGATGAGATAGATTGGGAACTTTCGGGTTATAGTTTGAATTTGGGTCTGTTGTATTTATTTAAGGATAGAGCACGTATTGGTTTAAATATTAAATTTCCGGACGTAATATCTATAAAAGAAAAATACACGGTTGATGCTTCTGCTAAGTTCGGAAATAAGACATACTTTATAGATCAACCGATTGCAAGTGAAATTGAATACGAAATTTCGACTCCTTTTGAATTCACTACCGGTTTTGCTTATACTGCGTATAATTGGATAATTTCTGCGCAGGCAACTTTAATTGATTACTCGCAATCCGAGTTTTCGGACGGATTAGGCGAAACCACGCGAATGACAAAAAATAGTGCTATCAAAAAAGATTTGGTAGGAGTAGTTAATTACAATTTAGGAGCTGAATATAATTTTGTACCATTAAATTTACGTTTGCGTGCCGGTTATATGCAAATGCCTTCTCCGTATAAAAGTGATTCGGATGCATCATATGATAAGAAATTTTATACTTTTGGTATTGGTTATATTTTAGAGCAGGCAGTGGCTATTGATGCTGCATTTGTTCACGGCAGTTGGAATGATATCGGTTATGCTTATTCAACAGATGATATAGGTTATACACAAAAAATTAATTATAATAATTTTATACTTACAATTTCTTATAGATTTTAATTTGCTTTTATATTAAATTTAAGATTGAATTAATAATAAGTAAAGTATTGATTTAATCGGAGTTACATATTAAAGCAAAAGTAATAGGAATAGAAAGTAAAGATTTTTATGTGCTTAACGAATGTGGCGAGACTATTAGATGCTCGCTTAGAGGACGTTATAAAAAAGAGTTTGAACTTAAAAAAAACAAACAATCAATTTTAGATATTGTTTGTGTTAATGATAATGTAGATTATGAAGACGTTACACCGGGGGTAGGTGTAATAAATACAATATACAAAAGAAAAAATTACATTTCGAGAAAAGCCCCCAAGATAAAGGGGGCAACTTTTAGGGGCGAAAGATTAGAACAAGTAATTGCCAGCAATATCGATTTGTTTTTTATTGTTTCAAGTGTTGAATCGCCAAAATTTAATAATAAAGTAATTGATAGATTTTTAGTTATTGCCGAAAGCAGTAATATAATTCCGATTATTGTAATTAATAAATGTGATCTGTTTTATGATGAGGAAGTTAAATTTTGGGAAAAACTTTATAAAAATATAGGTTATAATGTTTTTGTAACAAGTACCGAAACGGGTAAAAATATTAAGAAATTATCCGGTCTGATTAAAGGTAAAACCTCAATTTTTTGGGGACAGTCCGGAGTAGGTAAATCT
>JAEXOD010000070.1 GCA_023447335.1 Bacteroidota bacterium | reverse complement strand
ATCTTGGGCTGTATCTAATGCAGTAACCATAACAATTTTAGTTTCATTTTTAGGTAAAATATGCATTGAATTTTCCTTTTGACGAATAATTTTCAAGGCTTCTTTTCCGTCCATCTCGGGCATCATTATGTCTAAAAAAATTGTATCATAAGGCATCCCTTCAGAATGAGCCATTTCAAAAGCCTTAACAGCCTCAATTCCGTTAACTGCAGTATCGCACGAACCGTATGGTATCAACATTTTTTGAAGTACCAATCTGCTAGTAAAGTCATCTTCAACAACAAGAAATTTCATAATTTATCTCCGCTTATAATACTTTTTCAACTTCAATTATACAATGGAAAGTCGAACCTTTCCCAATCTCACTCTCAAACCATACCTTACCGTTCATTTGCTCACATATCTTTTTCACAATACTTAAACCAAGACCGCTTCCGCTATATCTTCTAGTCTTTGTACTATCAATTTGAGTAAAACTTTCAAAAATTAAATTATGCTTGCCTTTATCTATACCAATACCAGTATCTTCTATTATTAAATGTAAAAATAAGTTATTATTTTCCTGAATCAATGTAGAAATATATTTATCTATATCTACTTTTAGCGATATTTCTCCTCTTTCGGTAAACTTTTCGGCGTTTCCTAATAAATTTGATAAAATCTGTTGAATTTTTACGGCGTCTCCGAGTAAAATTTTTGGTATTTGATCATCAATCGATAATTTAAAATTTAACCCCTTTTTATTAATACTTGTTTTAAATGGAAGCACGATATCATCAATAATTTCACGTAATTTGAATGGAGATTTTACTAAATTATCCTTATTTCTTTCAATTTTTGAATAATTGATCAAATTGTTCAATAAATTAAGCAGATTATATTCAGACTGCTTTATCATCTCCAAATATTCTTGTTGTTCGGCATCTATTTTTGTATCAAACAATAAATCAGTTAAACCCATTATTCCGTTCAAAGGAGTCCTTATTTCATGACTCATGTTGGCAATAAAAGTTGATTTTGCAATACTTGCAGCTTCAGAAATATTACGAGCATTTATTAATTCTTCCTCTAATAGCTTGCGAGCAGTAATATCAAAACAAATACCTATATAACCGGCAAAATTATCTGTTATATCATCAAAAGGTTCTGCAAAACAAGTAACCCACCTAAAATCACCGACACTATTTAATAATCTAAAATCAATGTTACAGCTACTTTGTGTACTAAATGAGTTATAAAAAGTATCAACAAATTGTTGTCTATCTTCAATATGAATTAAATTTAACCAACCTTTAAATATTTGAGAAGATATATCTACGCCTGTGTAATTAATCCAATGATTATTAAAATAATTAAATTCGCCGTAATTGTTGCACCTCCATATTAAAACAGGGAATTTTTCGAAAAAATTTAAATAAAAATCTTTTGCTTTAATTGTTTGTAATAAAATTTCTCTTCGTTTTCCGGTATCTCTTAAATTTACAATTTTTCCTATTCTATCATTCTTATGATCAAATATTTCCGAAATTTTTTCTTCAACAAATAATTTCATTCCCGATTTATTTGTAATTATTTTATTTCTAAAACAGCTTCCGTCCAATTCCATTGTGCTTTGTTGTGATAAATATATTAATGATTCTACAGTAGTATCATCTTCAATAACAAATAGATCTTCAAAATTCTTTCCCTTAATTTCCTTTGCATCTAGTTCAAACATCCTTTCCGAAATTGAATTGATGAAAGAGACTTTATCATTTTTGTCTAAAGTGATAATTGCATCATTTAAACTATTTAACGTATTCTTAAACCATAAATCTTGTTCTCTTATCTTTCTATCCGTTTCTTTTTTGTTAATAACAAACTCAATCGTTCCCTTTAAATCTTTCATTTCATATGGTTTTGAAATATAACCATACGGATCTGTTTGTTTAGCTCTTTGAAGTGTCCTATCATCACTTAATGCCGTTATATATATAATAGGAACGTCATATTTATCCTTAAATTCTGCAGCAATATCAATACCGTCCTTATCTCCGATTAACATAATATCCATTAGTATCAAATCGGGTACTTGTTTTTCAAGTTCTTTAAATGTCTGCTCGGCACTTTCGGCAACACCGCTAACGGCATATTTTAGCGATTTGAGCATATAAATAAGAACAGAGGCAGAACTCTTATTATCTTCAACAATTAATATTTTATATTTATCAGATTCCATCAAGTCCTCAACTTATTAAATACACTTCAATAAAACATTTTTTGCAATTTCATCAAGAGGTAAAATTTTATCAACTGCTCCTAATTTTACCGCTTCATGTGGCATTCCGTAAACTACGCAAGTTTTTTCATCTTGAGCAATAGTGTAAGCCCCTGCCTCTTTCATCTCAAGAAGTCCTTTTGCTCCGTCATCCCCCATTCCGGTCATTATTATACCTATTGCATTTTTACCGGCATATTGTGCAGCACTTCTAAATAAAACATCAACCGAAGGACGATGTCTACTAACAAGCGGACCGGTTTTTATGTCTACAATATATTTTGCACCCTGTCTTTTTAATAACATGTGATAATTACCGGGAGCTATTAAAGCCCTTCCTCTAATCACACTGTCACCGTTTTCTGCCTCCTTAACCGAAATATTGCAATAACTATCTAACCTTTTGGCAAATGCTTTAGTAAAATTTTCCGGCATATGCTGAACTACAATTATACCCGGAGAATCAAGAGGAAAAGCCTCCAAGAAATTCCGCAAAGCTTCTGTTCCCCCCGTACTAGCACCTACAACTATAATCTTTTCCGTTGTTTCAATCATTGATTTGTTTAGTGATTTCTTTAATACGGCATCGGCAGATAATTTAGGTTGAATTAATGTAGGGGCAAATATTTTTTTTACTTTTGCCATAGATGCTGCTTTTACAACATCACATATATGTATTCTAGATTCTTCTAAAAATTGCTTTGTCCCAAGTTTTGGTTTTGTAATAATGTCAATTGCACCTAATTCTAATGCTTTCAGAGCGGTTTCAGAGCCTTCTGCCGCTAAGCTACTACAAATTACTACGGGTATAGGATGTTGTTCCATAAGTTTACGCAAAAATGTCAAACCATCCATTTTCGGCATTTCTATATCTAATGTAATTACATCAGGAATAAAATCTCGCAGTTTTTCGGCAGCTATATAAGGATCGGCAGCAGATGCAATAACTTCTATCTCGTTATCACTGTTCAACAAATCGGTTAGTGTTTGTCTAACAATAGCCGAATCATCTACTACCATCACTTTTATTTTTTTTGCTGTTGTCATAACAATTTCCTATAAATTGTTGGTGCAACTTTTTCAATAGGTAAAGAGATCCCCATTATTGTTTCCGAATGCCCTAAAAATAAATACCCGCCTTTAACCAAATTGTTTAACAAATTTTGAAGCACTTTATGTTGGGTCTGTTTATCAAAATAAATTAACACATTCCTGCAAAATATAACATCCATTTTGCCCGGTAAATTATAATTCCCTTCTAGCAAATTTGCTCTAAAAAACTTAACCTTAGATCTTATATTAGCCATTACCTTAACTAGGTTTTTATTGGGATCTTTACTCCTTAAAAAATATTTCCGTTTTAATTCTAAAGGAATATCTTCTATAAGTTCCATTTTATAAATACCGATTTCTGCTTTTTTTATTACATCGGTAGAAATGTCCGAAGCATAAATACTAGTGTTGAGATTACAATATTCACCTAATAATTCATTAAATACAATTGCTAAAGTATATGGTTCTTCACCGGAAGAACAACCTGCGCTCCAGATGCTAATGTTTTTATGCTCATGTTTAAAATTATTTTTAAATAATTCAGGAATCATTGAATTTTTTATAAAATCAAAATGAGCGGGTTCTCTAAAAAAATCCGTTTTGTTAGTTGTTAATTCGTTAATTAAAAACAACATTTCGTTATTTCTTTGTTCATCTACGTATAAATAGTCAAAGTATTCTTTATAAGTTGACATTCCTAATTCAGAAAGTCTTCTATTAATTTTCCTTTCAATAAATACTTTTTTTTCGGTAGAAAGATTTATTCCGCTATAATCATAAACAATTTTTGTTAAAAAACGTAAATCGGAATCTTTTATACTACCTCTATAACTATCGGAAAGCTGCATCTTATAAGTTAGTCCCCTGTTTTTCAGATTCTTGAATCATTATAAGTTCATCTCCGGAAAATACTTTATCGATATCCAAAATAATTAAAAATGTTTCATCTTTTTTTCCCATCCCTTTTAAAAATTCTTCACGAAATTTTGTGCCGAATCTTGGAGCTGGCTCTATTTGTTCAGGTTCTAAATCAAATACTTCTTGGACAGAATCAGCTAATGCTCCTAAAATTACAGTTTCTCCGTCCATATTAATTTCTAGTACTATAATGCATGTATTTACTTTAGTTTCTGTTCTTGACATTCCAAATTTTAATCTTAAGTCTATTACCGGAACAACACTTCCGCGTAAATTTATAACACCACGCATATATTCCGGAGTTTTGGGGATTTTAGTTATTGCGGTAAAATCCAAAACTTCCCTTACTTTAGAAACTTCAACAGCAAACAATTCATCATCCAAAGTAAAAGTTAAATAAGTCATAGTTTTATCTATTCCTTCAACACTCATATTAACTCCAATTAAAGGTTAAAAAAACCGGCTCTCAAAAAAGAGAGCCATAATTATGTTAATAAAAAATTAGAATTTAATGAATTCGTTATCATCGTTTTCTGATGAGTTATCTAAATTTAACTTCAACCCTTTAGGGTTTTCTTTTTTATTATCGTGTTTTACTAAGTTTCCTTTTGTTTGAACGTGGGATTTTTGATTAACACGTGAACTACTTTGTTTCAAAGAATAATTATTTGATTCGCCCATATTGAAGAAACTCATAATATTTAACAACTGTTCGGCTTGACCCGTTAAATTATTTGCTGTTGATGAAAGTTCTTCGCTTGCTGAGGCGTTCTGTTGAATTACTAAATCTAATTGTTGTATTGCCTGATTAATTTGTGCTGCTCCCGTATTTTGTTCGTTACTAGAAGCTGTTATTTCTTGAACAAGTTCTGCAGTTTTTGTAATATCCGGAACTAGTTTCTCTAACATTTTGCCTGCATTTTCGGCAACTTCAACACTATCGGCACTAAGTTTGTTTATTTCTGCTGCTGCTGTTTGACTTCTTTCAGCAAGTTTTCTAACTTCACTTGCTACAACTGCAAAGCCTTTTCCGTGTTCCCCTGCTCGTGCTGCTTCAATAGCAGCATTTAATGCAAGTAAATTAGTTTGACGTGCAATCTCTTCAATAATAGAAATTTTACTTGCTATTTCTTTCATTGCTACAACAGTGGCTGCTACGGCTTTTCCGCCGGTTTTCGCATTTTCTGCTGATTGTAATGCAATTTTTTCAGTTTGGAATGCATTTTCAGCATTTTGTTTAATATTTGAAGTCATTTGTTCCATACTAGAAGAAGCTTCTTCGGCACTTGCTGCTTGTTTATTAGCTC
Source organism: Bacteroidota bacterium (assembly GCA_023447335.1). Lineage (GTDB taxonomy): Bacteria > Bacteroidota > Ignavibacteria > Ignavibacteriales > Melioribacteraceae > JAEXOD01. The sequence continues at coordinate 10,411 of JAEXOD010000070.1, read as the reverse complement.
CCTCTGAAATCTGATCTGCACTAACCGCAAGTTCTTGACTACCTAATGTTACATTTTCTGCTGTTGATTTAACGTTCTGTACTACATCAGTTAATCCTTTAATCATTGAACTCAAGGCTTTCATTAACTTATCACCTTGCGATCTCTCATTTGCAGAAACCAATAAATTACCGGCAGAAATTTGTTCGGCAACATAAGTAATTTCATTCATTGCATCTAGCAACATATTTAAATTATTTTTTATTTCATTAAAATCACCGTTATAGTTATCGGTAATCTTTTTAGGAATATCGCCTTTTGCTATTCTATCAATATATTCAGCAGCAACATTCAACGGACCTATTACAGCATCCAACGTCTCGTTTACACCTTGCACAATTGCTCTAAAATCTCCTTGATGTTTTGTCGCATCGGCTCTTGTTGCAAGTTTTCCTTCTACTGCAGCTTTACTTAAAACCCTTGCATCTGAAACTAATAAATTAACAGCGTCAATACATGTATTTAAGTTGTTTTTAATTTCATTGAAATCACCGTTATAGGTATCTGTAATTCTCTTAGGAATATCGCCTTTTGCTATTCTATCAATATATTCAGCAGCAACATTCAACGGACCTATTACAGCATCCAGTGTATCGTTTACACCTTTTACGATTGCTCTAAAATCTCCTTGATGTCTTGTTGCATCAGCTCTTGTTGCAAGTTTTCCTTCTACTGCGGCACGACTTAATATCCTTGCATCTTCAACAAGTAAATTTATCGCATCAATACAAGTATTTAAGTTATTTTTAATTTCGTTAAAATCACCATTATAATTATCTGTTATCTTTTTAGGTATGTCCCCTTTAGCAATTCTGTCTACATATTCGGCTGCTACATTTAAAGGTCCAATTACTGCATCTAAAGTATCATTTACTCCTTTTACAATTGCTCTAAAATCACCTTGATGCTTTGTTGCATCGGCTCTTGTAGCAAGTTTTCCTTCTATTGCTGCTTTACTTAGAATATTTGCATCTTCAACAAGTAAATTAACCGCATCAATGCAAGTATTCAAGTTGTTTTTAATTTCGTTAAAATCACCATTATAACTATCGGTTATCTTTTTAGGAATGTCTCCTTTAGCAATCCTGTCAACATATTCGGCAGCTACATTTAAAGGTCCAATTACTGCATCAAGGGTATTATTTACACCTTGAACTATAGCTTTAAAATCACCTTGATGTTTAGTTGCGTCGGCTCTTGTGGCAAGTTTTCCTTCTATTGCTGCTTTGCTTAAAACATTTGCATCTGATACGAGTAAATTAACTGCATCAATACAAGTATTTAAGTTATTTTTAATTTCATTGAAATCACCGTTATAATTATCGGTTATCTTTTTAGGAATATCTCCTTTAGCAATCCTGTCAACATATTCGGCTGCTACATTTAAAGGTCCAATTACTGCATCAAGTGTGTTATTTACACCTTGAACTATTGCTTTAAAATCACCTTGATGTTTTGTTGCATCAGCTCTAGTTGCAAGTTTTCCCTCAACTGCTGCACGACTTAACATATTTGCATCAGCAACTAATAAATTAACCGCATCAATACATGTATTTAAATTATTTTTAATTTCATTAAAATCACCGTTATAATTATCAGTTATCTTTTTAGGTATGTCACCTTTAGCAATTCTGTCAACATATTCTGCAGCTACATTTAACGGACCAATCACTGCATCCAGTGTATAATTTACACCTTGAACTATAGCTTTAAAATCACCTTGATGTTTTGTCGCATCGGCTCTTGTGGCAAGCTTTCCTTCAACGGCAGCACGACTTAATATGTTTGCATCTGCAACTAATAAATTAACCGCATCAATACAAGTATTTAAGTTATTTTTAATATCATTGAAATCACCGTTATAATTATCGGTTATCTTTTTAGGTATGTCACCTTTAGCAATTCTGTCAACATATTCTGCAGCCACATTTAACGGACCAATTACTGCATCAAGCGTATTATTTACACCTTGAACTATTGCTTTAAAATCACCTTGATGTTTTGTCGCATCTGCTCTTGTAGCAAGCTTTCCTTCAACGGCGGCACGACTTAATAAGTTTGCATCTGCAACTAGTAAATTAACTGCATCAATACAAGTATTTAAATTATTTTTAATTTCATTAAAATCACCGTTATAATTATCAGTAATTTTTTTAGGTATGTCGCCTTTTGCTATTCTATCTACATATTCTGCAGCCACATTTAACGGACCAATTACAGAATCTAAAGTATCATTTACACCTTGAACAACTGCTTTATAACCACCCTTAAATTTTTCTGCATTACCTCTCGTTGCTAGTTTTCCGGCTACCGCTGCACCGGAAAGCATAATCACTTCAGAAAGCATTCCTTCTAAGCTACTTAAAATATTAGATAAACCTTTACCTAAAACATCTTTTTCCCCTCTAACTGTTACAACAACCTCTCTTTCTCCGTTAGCAATTTTATTTGCTATCTTTGCTTGATCTTTTATTGTATCAATCATGTTTTTGAATGCACCCATCAACTTTCCGATCTCATCATGTGATTTTTGTTTTACTTCAACTTCAACATCACCAGCCGCAAGTTTTTCGGCAACTTTCATTAATTCTTTTACAGGCGTACCTATTATTTTGTTAAGGAATAAACCGAAGCTAACTGCCAATACAACAGCAATTATTATAATGATTACTAATAAATTTCTTTTAGAAGAAGCACTTTCGGCTGCTGCAACATATAAATCTTCGGCAGCTTTTACGTTATAATCAATTAAAGCTCTTAGACTTTTTCGAGCATCGGTTTGATATTGCCTAGCTTCATTGTCAAAGACCAATTTCCCTTCTTCAATTTTATTTTGCATTATTAAATTAATCCCTTTTTCACGTATGGGTAAATATTTTTCCCAATTCTCGTCAAAATTAGATAGTTGAACTTTTTCTACATCATCAAGTTTAGTATTTCTATAAGATTGTAAGTAGTCTTTTACATGTTTGGTTTCTTCATTAATTATAGAAATATATTTTTCTTTTTCGTTAACATCCTTTGCGTTTAATAAATTTCTTGCCTCAGTTCTTGCAATAAGTAAAGAAGCATTTGCATATCCAAGATCTTTTATTGCTATTAAACGATTTTTGTACATATCCTCCATATCAGTTTCAATACCGGACATTCCGACATAACCGATGTATCCGACTATACCGGCCAAAAGGGCTACAAGAATAAAGCTGGTTTGCAACTTTTTGCTTAGGCTTAAATCATAAATCCATTGCATAATATTTCCCCTGTTTAATTAGTTTATATAAATTGATTATCTTTGAGTTATAACTGAAAGTGTATTACGTATTATTTTTTCGGGATTTTCGGTTAGAGCATCACCGTGTCCCGGATATATTATATCAATTTTCAATTTTGAAAGTCTCTTTATTGTGTTGATATAATCATCGGTATAAGTACCATCCTGCATATTTATCCTTATTGCAGTATCGCCGGAAAAGAGGATCTTTTCTTTTTTACAATAAAAACAAACAGAATCGGATGAATGTCCCGGAGTAAAAATAACTTCAAAATATTCGTCGCCTAATTGTATCTCTTCGCCGTCTTTTAACAAAAAATCAACATCTTGCCCGGTAATTGAAGCATAAACCTTAGCATTAAACTTTTCCTTAATTTTAGTTACCCCGCCGGAATGGTCAAAATGATTATGTGTAAGAAATATTTTATCTATCGGTGATTTCCCGACACCTGTATTTGTATGCTCTATTTCACTAGTGATATATCCGTCCGTACCGGTATCAATTAGTGCATTTACATCCGAAATTTTGTTCCAGGTACCTAAAACTAAATATGAATTACCACAATAAATACTCGGATTCTGTTTTAACCTAATAATTTTCATCTCAAACCTTTTTATACAATTGAGCGTCCGGAACTACGCGTTCAAATAAATGTTCTAATTCTTCCGGCATCTTCTGAGTCTGCTCCGTAACAAAAAATCCGCCTGTTTCTAAAGATCTATGAAACATCTTTATCACTTCAATTCTTTCGTTCTGCTGAAAATGTAACAGTACATTTTTACAGACTATAAGACTAAACCCCTGCCCGATACTTTGTAAAGTTAATAAGTCGTGTTTTTGAAATTTAATTTTACTTTTTATAAGATCATTAATCCTAACAAAACCGGGTTTATTCTCACATTTTTCAAAATACTTTTTAAAAATATCCTCCGGTATTCTTTGAGTTTCTTCTTCAGTATAAACTGCATCATTTATAATAAGCCCAAACTGATCTTGTTCGTCAATATCGGTAGCATCAATAATTAAATTTTTAAAGGAAAAATGTCCCATATATTCTGCTAAAATCATAGCAACCGTATAAGGTTCAGGTCCCATAGCGCAGCCGGCATCCCATACTCTTATTCTACTTCTTCCCGCAACTTCAGGGGCAAGTATTCGTGCTGCATGTTCTAATGTATGTGTATCTCTAAAGAAAAATGTAAAAGCCATAGTATACTATCGTATTTAGTTAAAAAATGTTAATATGTTTCTTTTGCAAAATTTATTTCTTGATCAACTAATTTTGCTATATCCAGAATTAATGCCACAGTTCCGTCACCTAAAATTGTTGCCCCGGAAATTCCCTCTACTTTCTTGTACACTTTCCCTAATGTTTTAAGTACAGTTTGATGCTGACCGACCACTTTATCAACAACAAATCCGCATTTTACATTATTAACAGAAGCTATAACTATTTGTTCAATTTCCGGTTTTTTCCCTTCAATATCAAATCTTTCCCTTAAATTAACATAAGGAATTATTTCACCTCTTATGTTGATAAAATTCCTACCGTGAGCATTTTCGATATCTTTTTCATGTAATTCAACACATTCTTCTACACTGCTTAAAGGCAAAATATAATTTGCTTCACTAATATTCACTAATAGACCATCAATTATTGCTAAAGTGAGAGGTAATTTTAATGTAATTGTGGTTCCCAAATTAGGTTTACTTGTAACTTCAATACTTCCTCGTAATAATTCAATTGCTTTTTTTACAACATCCATTCCAACCCCTCTTCCGCTAACATTTGTAACCTTTTTTGCAGTTGAGAAACCGGGTTGAAAAATTAAACTGAATAATTCCTGCTCTGTAAGCTCAGATCCTTCCGTTATTAAACCTTGATTTATTGCTTTTTGTTTAATTGCATCTTTATTTAATCCGGCACCGTCATCAGAAATTTTTATTAATACTTCGCCGCCGGATTGAGAAGCCGATAAATGGATTTCTCCAATAACGGATTTATCTAAAGCATTTCTTTGTTCGGGCGATTCAATTCCGTGATCAATAGAGTTGCGCAAAATATGTATCAAAGGATCATTTAATTTTTCAATTACTGTTTTATCAAGTTCAGTTTCAGCGCCTTCAATTGTTAAATTAACTTCTTTATTAAGCTCTTTCGAAAGGTCCCTAATCAATCTATTAAATTTGTTAAAAAGAGTACCTATCGGAAGCATCCTTATATTAAGGGCACTATCTCGCAAAGACCAAGTTATTCTTTCAACTTCTTCAGAAACAGCTATTAAACTTGGGTCGTTTAAATCATTTGAAATTGATGAAAGCCTTGCTTGAACCGTAACTAATTCGCCCACTAGATTTACTAATTCATCTAACTTTTCTGAACTTACTCTAATGCTGCTAACTTTTTCAATTTCTGTAGTTTTATTAATTTTAAGCTCATTTTTGTTAATTTTGGCGGCTGCAGGAATATCAAATAAATCGCCTCCTAAAAATTGTTCAGCTTCTTTAGTTATATCATAGTTCTGTTCAAATCCTCTTTCTTCAAATGACTTACAAAATAAACTATATTGATCTTCATTATCTATAAGATTTTTATTAGCACTTTCTTTTATACTTAATTTACAGTCGTCTTCAACAAACATAAATACATCTTTAATTGCATCAACGTCTTTTTCAGTTTTTAATATAACTTGCCATTTAGTATAACATTTTTCACAATTTAAATTATCAAGATTAATTGCATTATCAAAACAGGCTTTTACACCACTAACCCCCATATCTCTTAATTCTTTAATAAGGTTTAGTAAATTTGTACCGTTTACCATCACATTCGAACTTGGCTCGATAAGAATATGATATACCTTTTTTGAAATATTTGATAGCTTAATTTTTTTTGTCTCTAAAACTTCATTATCAATTAAACCAGCTTCTTTATGTCTATTTAAAATTTCTCTAAAAGAACTCAATATCTCTTTTGTCCTCATTTCATCTTCATCAGAACCCTGATGATCATATTTTAACATGCTCGAAATATGATCTACTGCTAGTAATGTGATATCAATAATTTTTTTATTTACATCTAACTCCCCGTTTCGAATAAGATCATAAACAGATTCAATATCGTGAGTAAACACTGATATATCGTCAAAACCAAACATTGCAGCCGAGCCTTTAATAGTATGCATCGCTCTAAATATTTTAGATATCAAATCTTTATCTTTATTATCTTTTTCTAATTCAAGTAAACTCTTTTCCAATTCGGATATAAGTTCAGTGGCTTCTTCGATAAATGCTTGTTTATGTATTTCCGACATATTATCCTCTTTTATTACCGTTCTTATATTTTCATTTTCCGTTTTTTTTACTACGGTTTGCTTTTCTTTGGAAATACGATACTGTAACAGTATATGTTCAAATTCCTTTTTAATTTTTTCTTTTCTGAATTTTATAAAATCGGGTATATTATTAGGACTATTTACCATCACATTAATAATATCAACAGATTCTAATGAATTATTTATTATTTGAGGAGTTATATTTATTTCACTATTACGAATTAAATTAAAAACTGATTCTAAAAGGTGGGCATATTCTGAGATATTAACAGAACCGAACATCCCTGCATTCCCTTTTATTGTGTGTAATAGTCTAAAAACTTCCTGAATAATTGTTTTATCGTTTGATTTTTTTTCAAGCTTCAACATTTGTTTTTCTAAAGCTTGTATTAATTCATTTGTTTCCTCAAAAAATAACTTGGAGTCATCATCCATAATAGTGTTATCCCAGAACCTTTTTAATAACGCCTAATAATTGCTCTTGTTTAAATGGTTTTACAATCCACCCGGTCGCACCTGCTTGTTTTCCTTCAACTTTTTTACTTTCTTGCGATTCGGTTGTAAGCATTAAAATTGGAATAAACTTATATATGGTATTTTTACGTATATTCTTAATTAACTCAATACCATCCATATTTGGCATATTTAAATCGGTAATAACTAAATTTATCGATTTACCTCCCATTTTATTTAAAGCATCTCTTCCGTCACATGCTTCAATAACTTCATAACCAGCTTCTCTTAAAGTAAACCCAACCATTTGCCTAACACTACTGCTGTCATCTACAGTTAAAATTGTCTTTGGCATCCTATCCTCAGTATAAAAATTTCTAATTTAAAAATATTTCATCAATCTTAAAGCCAACATCTTTTAATGTTTGCTTAAATAAGTCGTTTTCCTTACTTATAACTTTAAGACTTTTTCTCCATTCCTTTGCGGTTCTATATGCTGATATCACTAACTGAATATAAGATAAATCAAAACTTTCACATTCATCATGATTAATCAAAATATTTTCACTTTCAGCAATAGCTTTATTAAAAATTTCCTTTATTTCAGAAACCTCACTTATTGTAAGGGAACCCCTAAACACAAGTGTAACTTGTCCTTTTTCATTTAGATAATTATAGTCAGCCATTTTTTCCCCTAAAATAATTCTATATTATCACCAAACTCGGAATTACTATCTTTCGATTCTTCCTTCGATATTTTTTTCCTGTTATTAATTACTTTTTCATGTATTTCTCTTTCACTTTTCATTGTATATTTTCTATATAACGAATCATGCGAAGAACGCTGAGATCTTGGTTTTAATTGAGGATGTATTGAATTTAAAATTATGTTAATTTCAGATATAATATCATAAACAGAAGTCATAAATTTATTATGTATATTTATTTTTGAAGTAAAAATAGATATACCTTTTTTTATCTCAGCTATTTTTTGATTTAGTAATAAAAATTGTTTTTTGGCATCTGATTCATTTTTTAGTATTTTTTCAATAATTGTTCGCAATTCATTTTCTGTTATTAACTCATCTTTTGAAGTAAATGTATTAAGTGATAAGCGTAAACTCTGAGCAATTGCGTTAACATTTTCTAATTTTTTTGTTATTGAACCTGTTTGTTCTTTAGCTTCAATTGATAATTTTTGAATTGATTCGGCTAAAATTCCTAATGCACTTCCTTCATTACCAACATGTGCCGCTTTAACAATTGCGTTTAATGCTATTATTTCAATTTCATCTCCGATATTTTCAATTTCTTGTACATAACGGGCTAACTCTTCAACTATATCTACCGCCGTATTTATAGATGTATTTAGATGTTCTTCAATTTGAGTATTTTTATTTAAAGCATCCGATATTCCCATTAATTTAGAACACACAGATTCTAATTGAGTTTTACCGTTGTTGCGTCCCGCAATAAAAAGTTTTTCAGATTGTTTATCAATTTCATTAAAATCATAAGCAATCATATTGAGCTTTTCTATAATGTCTTGAACTGCTTCCCCAAATTTATCAGCCGAATGATTCAATTGCTCTGACTGAATTTCACATATATCATAAATTGTCTCTAAAATGGCGGGATTTTCTTCTTCCGTAGTAATTTTTTCGTTAAGATTAACGAATGCATCTTCAATATGTTCAATTTGCTGGCGAGTAATATCATGAAATTGAATTGCTACCACTACATCGCTTATACTTTTTGTTATATTCTTTGTTTTTTCAGAAGTACTCTCAATAAATATCCTATTTTCATTGTATTGAGTTTTGAAATCATCTAAAGAAGAGGAAGCTGATTCAAGTACATTTTTAGATAATCTTTCTTGTTCCGAATATAAATTATCCAAGTCATAATTTGTCTTTGATATCTCTCCGATTAAATAGTTTGATTGCTGTGTAATATTCCCAGCTTTTTGCTCTATTACCTCCGAAAGTCTATCTACATTTTGAACAAGTGAGGAAAACCCTTTGTCATCTGTCCCCAATCTTGCAATTTCAATTTTTGTTGAAATACCTAACACTCTTAAATGCTTAACAATTTTCTTAAAATTATATATTTCAGAAGCAATATTTTCAATATATCTTAAAATATTTGTTAATTCATTTTTATCGTTCTTAATATTAGTAATTGACTTATTAAAATAGTCATTTAACTCGGCTATAATTTTAGTTAAATTATTAAAACCAAATTCTAAAACATTTTCTGAAATATTAGAGGCTGTATTACTTGCAACTTCTGTAATAACTTTGGATTGATTTGAATAATCTTGTAAATTATTCCCGATTTCCAAAAAAACTTTTTCGGTATCTTTATTAATATCCTTTAGTTGATTTATAAGTTTTTCCAGAACACTGCTATATCCGTCTGAATTATTGACTAATCCACCGGTAATACTTAAGTTTGGCATAAGAACTCGGAACAATATTTACAAAAAAAGTAATTATACGGCTTTATTATTAACTTTACTAATGAAAGGAAGAATTATTTTAACGGTAGTCTCTTTATCCTTCTCACTAATAATATCTATATTACCGTTATAAAGTTTAACGATTTTTTTAATAATTGTCAAGCTTAATCCTAACCCATAAGTATTTTTTTTAGAAAAATTTTGGAGTGTAAAGCTGTTAATATTTTCAACTTTACTCGTATTAATCCCAGTACCATAATCGGTAACCTTAAAAATATTGTAACTATCTTTACACTCCACACTTATTTTGATTGGTGTTCCCTCAATCGAATTTTTTAATGCATTATCAACAAGTTCATTTAACACAAAAATAAGTAGTTCCGGTTTTATATTTGTTTTAAACTCGTTGATGTTTATTTCTAAATCTTTTTCTCTATTATATTCTAAACCTTTCCTTAATAATTTTGAAATTATTTTATTACTATCTGCTAGATACGTCTCAGTTAAATCTACACTATTAGAGCTTGCGACATATTCCGAATATAACATAAATTTATCTATATCGTCTTTTAATACCTCACCTGAGCGCTTAATTTTAATTATAAAATTCAAAATCTCTTCTTTGCTCATCTGATCAAAATCGCTCAAAAGTATATCTGCAAATCCTATTATACTTACCAAAGGAGTACGTAAATTATGTGAAGCATTTCGAACAACATTGTTTTTAAAATCACCAATCTGTTCTTTTTGAGCTTCTCTTTTTAGTAATCTTGAATTAATTGTGCTAATTACGTCTTCAATTTTGAAAGGTTTTGTAATATAATCATCAGCCCCCAAAGCCATCCCTGTCC
>JAEXOD010000036.1 GCA_023447335.1 Bacteroidota bacterium | reverse complement strand
CATATCCTGAATACCGATTATATAATCATTTCTAATAATTTCTAAAGTTGCTTCTAATAATAATTTTTCGGTGAACGGGTCTCCGGCTTGAACGCTTGGTCTTTTAGCCTCACTTTTTTCACTAATTTCTTCGCTCGCAAAAGTAGCACCGTGTATTCCGTCTCTTCCTGTAGAAGAACCGACTATCATTACTTTGTTCCCTTTTCCTTTGGCAATAGCACTTGCGGTTCTATCTGTGTTCACAATGCCTATAGCCATTGCATTTACTAAAGGATTTCCTTTATAACATTCATCAAAATAAACTTCGCCGGCAACCGTTGGAACGCCAAAACAATTTCCGTAATCTCCAATTCCTTTTACAACCCCTTCAAATAAAAATCTAGTTCTTTTATCTGTTAACGAACCGAAACGTAATGAATTTAGAGAAGCAATAGGACGTGCACCCATTGTGAAAATATCGCGTAGAATACCTCCCACACCAGTTGCCGCACCTTGATATGGTTCAACGGCAGACGGATGATTATGGCTTTCAATCTTAAAGCAAATAGCAAGCCCGTCACCAATATCTACTAATCCGGCATTTTCTTCACCGGCACCTACAAGAAGTCTGCCGCCGCTTCTCGGTAATGTTTTAAGTTGAGCAATCGAGTTTTTATAACTGCAGTGCTCGCTCCACATTACGCTGAAAATGCCCAATTCGGTATAGTTGGGATTTCTGCCTAAAATCTGTTTAATTTTTTCGTATTCTTCTTCGGTAAGCCCGTGATTTAACGCCAATTCTAAATTTACATTCGGTTCATTCATCTTATCGACTCGTAATTAATTCTATTTTAAACTTTAAATATACTATAATAATTTTGAATTCTCAATTTAGAATTCTCTATTCTAAGAACTCTATTTTTCAACAGCTTAAGAGATTTAATATTTGCTTGTTAAATAAACTAGATTCAGAATATTCTAAATCATATTTTTCCGGTTTTAGGGCTTGTTACTCTTTCGCTGTATCACCTTTTCATTGTTCCACTCTGCCGCAGTTTTGTTACCCTGAACCGGGATTTACAAGAATTTAAAGGATTTTCATGATGTTATCCTCCAGAATCGGAGGCTGGCTCATCTCAGTCATTCTTTTTTATCTATCCTAGTTCCAAATAATGCTAAATATTGAATTTTAGTTTTCATTAAGTCCCAAGTTTTTGAGCCAAAAAAAATAATTAATTTTGTTTTCGGAATACTTTACTACTGTTTTGTTATAATACGAATTGAAATAGACCAAATCACGTACCTTAGACCCACACCATATCACTTTATCACCGTTTCACTATTCTGTTATCCTCCCCAACAAGAATTTACGGCATCTCGGCTTTAGCTTTTTCAAATATTTTGGACATAATATTCTTATTATTCCTAATAAAATCGAATTTTAGAAGTAGCTCTACAACGGCAGGTTTTTTAATAAGGGGAAGATTAGATTCCTTTATCGTTTCTTTGTTAATAAAACCGTTTGTTGCAAGTTGTTCGCCACAATTAATAAATGCATTGTTAATAATTTTTAGGATTGGGTATTTTGTTTCTGCATCGGGGTCTTTTCCGTGTTTAATTAATCCGCCAAGTTTTCTGTTAATAATTCCTAACAGAGGTGCATCCATAAACTTTGAAAAAGTCTCAAAATATCTTCCAACGTTAATATTTGTTTCGTCTTCAATGTTATCTTGTGTAGTAATTACCAAAAATGGTTTCGATGCAATTTCTTTAGTAATATGATGGAAAAACAATCCTCTTTCCGAAATTGTTTTTATTGAAGAATCTGCAGTAGATGTAATTCTTTCAAGAAATATTTTTAATAGCCCACTCATATTGAAAATATAGATAGGAGTAGCATAAATTAAAATATCTGCTGTTTTCATTGTTTCAAATATCTCTTTAACATCGTCAACATCATTATATACACATTCTAGATAATGTTTTTCGGTATGGCAAGCTCTGCATCCTTTACACATATTAATCTTTTTCTTTGCTAAAACTATCGTTTCAAATTCGGCATTTTTCTTTGCTGCACCTTTCTCAATTAAATTTAATAAATATTGTGTATACCCCAAATTGCCTCGATGGCTTCCGTTAATAGCAACAATTTTCATATTTTTATTTATCCATAATATTTATGTAGTAATATATAAAATTGCCTTAATTAGTAAAAATTACAAAATAATTAATTTTTTATTATGTTTCGATATTTATCAAAATAAATATTGACAAGCAGATTTAGATTAATTATATTTGTTTCGATAATTATAAAAATAAAGTACTAATATGGAAATTAATCAAAGCATTGAAATTATGAAATCATTAGCCGATACATCACGGCTAAGAGTATTAAACTTACTATTTGAAAAACCAAATTATGTTGAAGAACTTGCAAATAAGTTAAATCTTGCTATTTCAACTGTTTCTTTTCATTTAAAAAAACTGGAAAAAGCCGGATTGGTTTATAAACAAAAAGAACAATATTACGTTATTTATCAAATTAAGGATGAAATATTTAATTTAACATTGCGAGAATTTGCGGATTTTAATAATCTGGATGATTTTGAACAAAAAGAACGAGTTAAAAAATATGAAGAAAAAGTACTTAAAACTTTTTTCAAAAACAAAAAACTAATTAAACTACCCGTACAATATAAAAAGAAAATAATAGTCGTTAAGGAGTTTCTTAAATTATTAATCCCCGATAAAAAGTATAATGAAAAGGAGATTAACGATATATTTTCAGTCTATTTTGACGATTATTGTACCGTTAGACGGATATTAATTGACGAAGGATATTTAAAAAGAGAACACCAAATTTATTGGTTAAACAACGAGGCAAAAAATGATTGATAAACAAGAAATTAAACGGGCATATAAAGAACAAAAAGCCCAAATAGGAATTTATAAAATTGAAAACAAAGTGACAGGAAAAATATTTATCGGTAGTAGCTTAAATATTCAAGCGCGTTTTAATAGACACAAAATGTCTTTATCCACAGGAATTGAAGAGATAAAAGAATTATTAAATGATTACAGAAAATACGGTGAAGAAAATTTTATTTTTTCGGTTGTGGATTTAATAAAACAAGACGATAAAGAAATTAGAGATTATAAAAAAGAATTAAAAGAACTTGAACAAATGTATTTGGAAGAATTAAAACCTTATGGTGATAAAGGGTATAATATTCTTAAATAATTTTTGATCGTAAATATTTTGTTTAAGGAAGAATCGTAAAACTAAAAATAGTTAAATTACTAAATATGATAAAAAAGATTGTATATTTAGAAGGAGTATTATTCTCCTTTTAAATTGTTTGATACATTGTCTCTATAATTTCTCCCTATGGGTAATATTTTATTGTTAATAAGTTCAACTTCAGTACTTGTAAAGGAGATTACTTTATTTAAGGAAATAATAAACGATCTGTGAATTCTAATAAATTGTTTTTTCGATAACAGCTTTTCATAATAACTAATAGTATTTTTAGTAATAAGTTTCTTATCTTTTAAATGAAATACAACATAATCTTTTAAACTTTCAATAAATAATATTTCATCAAAAGATACTTTAACCATTTTTCGTTCAACTTTAATAAAAAGCGAATTATCTTCTTCAACTTCAATATTAAGTTTATTTCTGTTCTTATCATCGGGATTAATAAATGCAAAAGCTTTATCCATTGCTTTTAAAAATCTTTCGAAAGATATCGGTTTAAGTAAATAATCAATTGCGTTTAATTCAAAACCGTCTAACGCAAAATCACGATAAGCAGTAGTAAAAATTACTTTAGGGGGATTTACTAATGATTTAAGAAAATCGGTGCCTTTTATTTGAGGCATTTGAATATCTAAAAACATTAGATCGATATTTTTATTTCTCAATATTTCCATAGCTTGTATGGCATTTGTACATTTGCCTTGTATTGAAACGGAAGGAAATTTATCTAAATATGTTTCAATTATCTCAATTGCTAAAGGCTCGTCATCTACAATTAAACAATTTAGGCTCATATTAAAATCATCATATTTTTATGCTTAATTTTATTGAGAAAGTATTATCCGTTTCGGTTTGTTCAAATTTGAAATTTTCGGCATAAATTAACTCCAAGCGTTTCAAAACATTCTTAAGTCCAATACCTTCCGTTTTACTAGCGGTTATATTGTTCTCCGGTTTACCGTTTGCTATATTAAACATAATCTCGTTGTTTGAAGACCTTAAAAATACACTAATAAATGATTTATTAACAGAATTACTAACACCATGTTTAAAACTATTTTCTACAAAGGGAAAAAGAATAAGTGGAGCAATATAAATATTTTCAATTGGTCCCTCAATTGTAAAAGAATATTCAAGCTTATCACCGTATCTAAGTTTTTCTAGTTCTACATAATCAGAAATTAACTTAAGTTCTTTTTCGATTAGAATAAAATCATTTCTACTTTCATATAAAACATAATCTAACATAGCTGAAAGTTTCAAAATCATATCGGCTGTTTTATCGGATTTTTTTAAAGCAAGAGCGTACAAACTATTTAATACATTAAAAAGAAAATGCGGATTCATTTGAGCTTTTAAAAAATTAACTTCTGCCTCAAGTTTCTCTTTTTTTAGATTTTGAGTAATTTGATTATTTATAAACCAACGTTTTGTTAACTTAATAAAACCAAATACAAAAACTACGAAATATATACTAATTGCATGAGCCATTAAATATGTCGGGTAAAAAAATCCGGCTTTATAATACGCATCTGCCCCCATTTTAGTATAAAACTTAGGAGCTAAATAAAACCAAAAAACAGTTTTCATTGAGAAAATAAATATTATTGCCGATAGTATAAAAATTAAAATAAATTTAATATATTTTTTGGATAATAGAAATTTTGGAACCAAGTAATAATTGGTAAAATAAGTGGATGCAATCATAATCGGTAAATAAATCAAATAACCTTCAAACATATCCAAATAATCTTTTTTATAATATCCGCTTTGAAAAGTATAATAGGACAAGTAGAAAATCCAAAACAAAATATGTAAAAGGATTCTTTTACCTTTTAAGGCAGTAGTAATTATTTTAATATTCATTTAAATAGTATTATTTAACACAATTAGCAATATACAATAATAAGCCTAAATTAGCATAGTTTATAGACAAAAACACAATTATTGTAGACAAATAGCTCTTTTGGGGAAATACTGACAAAAAAACATTTGACTTTAGTAGTATATCTATTAAAAAGCTTTGTTGGTCTATATTTAAAAATTGAAAATAATTAATAGATTATATTGTGTTTGTAATTTAATGTTTTGATAAACAAAAAGAGATAGCCATGTATAAGTTAAACAAAATTGTAATAATAATATTATTTTTAACGTTTTCGGGTGCTGCAAATGCACAATTTACTCCGGATTCGACCGTAACTGATTATGACGGTAATATTTATAAGACGGTAAAAGTCGGTAATCAAATATGGATGGCAGAAAATTTGCGATCAACTCATTACGCAGACGGAACATTAATACCGGATGTAGTTTCATATAATAATAGCGATAGCTTAGAAGCAATATATGGAAAGCTATATACTTGGCATGCGGCAATGAAAAATAGTACTTCGCAAAAAACTCAAGGGGTAAGTCCAGATGGTTGGCATATACCGAGCGATGCAGAATGGAAAGAGTTGGAAAACTACTTAGGTGGGGCTGCAGTTGCAGGAGGAAAAATGAAGGATACGGGAACCATATATTGGAAAGCTCCAAATACGGGAGCAACAAATAGCAGCGGATTAAGTATTATACCGGGAGGAGAATATGATGCATATTATTCCCCCCATGTTTTTAGAATAATAAACGAATATGCCGTATTTTGGACTTCTACACAAGTAGGAAATCTAAAAGCAAGAGAAAGATACTACACTTATAACTCGGCAGCTAGCGAAATATTTGATTGGTTTAAAGTTATGAAGTATTCTATTCGCTGTGTAAAAGATCAAGTGACGGATGTAGAAGAAGTAGGAGTTAAATCTTTCGATTTTAAATTAAAACAAAACTACCCTAATCCTTTTAATCCGACAACTACAATCGAGTATTCAATAAAACAAGATATGAAAGTAAAAATAAGCATATATAATATGCTTGGCGAATTGCTATTCGATGTTGTAGATACTTTTAAAACGAAAGGGAGTTATTCGGAAACGATAAACCTTGAAAATTATTCTAGCGGTATTTATTACTATTCATTAACTGCAGGAAATAATAAAGATACTAAAAAGATGATTTATTTAAAGTAATGAAACATAATAATTATATGGTGCTGTATCATTATTATTCCCAAGTCACTATTTAAAAATAGTGGTAATTATATAAATAAATAAGTGAAAATTGCTATAATTAACAAGTGTTTTTTCAATTACAACTATCTTTAGATAGTGGTAATTAATCTCAGTTATAACTTGAAAAATCGGGTAATAATAACATATGGTAATTTTACCAACAAGGGAGAGAACAATCAATAAAAACAAAAGAACAGTTTTTTGATACTGCCCCAATTTTTTAACTTCGAAAATTAAATATATTATTCTGTTAAACTAATTTAGATTATTACAAGACTCTGGTAATAATTCCAAATACCTTACATAAATTAATATTTATGGGAATATTTATTAATGTTTGTTGCAACATAAAAATAAATAACTTATTTTTATAATATAACTTAATATTTTAATATTCGGACAAATTAATAAATGAAATCCTTCCATAATTATATCGTAAGCTTTATTCTAATTTTAATTTTTAACTCACTAGTTTATTCACAACAGTTGTTAATAAATGAGGTTCAAGCATCAAATCAAAACACAATAAGAGATGAAGATGATGAATCATCCGACTGGTTCGAGTTATTTAATCCAAATTCAATTGATATTAATTTGAATAATTATTCGGTTAGTGACGATAAACAAGAATTACGTAAATGGGTTTTTCCAAATATAACTTTAAAAGCAAATAGCTATTTGTTGGTTTTTGCTTCCGATAAAAACAGGAAGCAAAATACAATAGGATGGAATACTATAATTAAAAAGGGGGATAGTTGGAAATATAAAATATTTACAAGTGAACCTCCTGTTGAATGGAAAAATTTAGGATATAACGATATAGCTTGGCAATCTGGACCAAGCGGATTTGGATTCGGAGACGGAGACGATGCTACCGTTGTTTCTAATACAATTTCATTATATTTACGAAAAACTTTCACAATAACCGATACTTCTTCTATTAGTGATGCCTTTTTGCATATTGATTACGATGACGGATTTGTGGCTTATTTAAATGGCGTTGAGCTTACAAGGAAAAACTTAGGTAATGCCGGTGATTTTATTCCGTATAACAGAACAACGGACGATTATTCTGAGGCACAAATGTATCAGGGGGGCAAACCGTATGCGTTTAGATTGTCTGAATTACACAATTTACTTAAGCAAGGCGAAAATGTTTTGGCAATTCAAGTTCACAATCAAAGCATAGGTTCGTCGGATTTAACTTTAATTCCGTTTTTTACTTTAGGTTTAAATTATACTGTTCCGGATTCATTGAATTTAAGTTCGTTGTTGGGAATTAGTTTTCCAAGGCTACATACAAATTTTAAAATATCATCTTCCGGCGATAATTTATTTGTATGTGATAATAACAATAATTTAATAGATTCGGTAATGATTCCCCCGCTTGTTGCTGATGTATCTTTCGGAAGGTCTTCGGCAAATTTTAATAATTTCTTATTTTTCGATATACCAACGCCTGAAAAACAAAATTCATCTACCGGATTTGAAGGGTTTACAGATGATCCGACGTTAAATAAAGAAGGAGGTTTTTATAATTCTCCGATTTCTGTTAATGTCGTGAATTTTAACGACATAGAAAAAATATATTTTACAACAGACGGGTCGGTACCGGATTCCAACTCTTCTTTATATATAGCCCCTATTAATATCACATCAACAAAAGTTTTAAGATTTATAGGCTATAATAACGGAAAATTAAAAAGTAATGTTGTTACTAATACATATTTCATAAATCAAGCTTCAACATTGCCCGTAATTTCGATAAGTACAAATCCTGAAAACTTATGGGATAATGAAATCGGAATTTATGTACTTGGACCAAGCTACGACCCAAACTTCCCCTATATGGGGGCAAATTTTTGGCAAGACTGGGAAAGATCTGCCCATTTTGAGATTTATGAACCTGACGGAATGACAAAGTATAAATCAAATGCGGGATTAAAAATACATGGTAATTGGAGCAGGGCGTTAGCACAAAAATCGTTAGCGCTATTTGCACGCGGTGAATACGGGAATAAAGAGTTTGAATATAAACTATTTCCCAATCGACCGTTTGAAAGATACAATAATTTTATATTGCGAAACTCCGGACAAGATTGGGATAGAACAATGATGCGCGACCTGATGATGCAAAATCTTGTTGAAGATTTAGATTTGGATTTACAAGCAGGAAGACCGGCAGTGGTCTATTTAAACGGAGTTTATTGGGGAATTCATAATATCCGTGAAAAACTTAACGAAGATATGATTGCCTCACATCACAACTTAAATCCAGATGAAATTAATATTCTTGAAAATAATGGTGATGTAGTAGAAGGGTCTAACGAACGGTATTTGGATTTAATAAATTTTGTTAACAACAATAGTCTAACAGTAAACAATAATTATGAATATGTAAAATCAAATATTCAAATTGAAAATTACATTGATTACGTTTTAAGTCAAATATATTATTCAAATGTAGATTGGCCCGGTAATAATATTAAATATTGGACAACACAAAGTGATACAAGTAGGTGGCGTTGGTTAATTTTTGATACCGACCATGGTTTTGGACTTTACAATACAAATGCAGCTTCTCATAATACATTAACTTTTGCATTGGCAACTAACGGTCCAAACTGGCCCAATCCGCCTTGGTCAACTTTATTGTTACGTAAATTGGTGGAAAATCAAAACTTTAAATATGATTTCTTAAATCGTTATGCAGATTTGGCAAATTCAATTTTTAAGAAGGAACAAGTTGTTGCAAAAATAGATTCTTTAAGAAGTATTTTTGAACCCGAAATTAACAAACATATAACAAAGTGGAATACCTTTAATTATAGCGGTTGGCAAAACAATGTAAACTTTATGAGAA
Source organism: Bacteroidota bacterium (assembly GCA_023447335.1). Classification (GTDB taxonomy): domain Bacteria; phylum Bacteroidota; class Ignavibacteria; order Ignavibacteriales; family Melioribacteraceae; genus JAEXOD01. Next base: position 3,377 of record JAEXOD010000036.1, on the reverse strand, counting down.
ACTTTGCAAATGCACGTTTATCATATTTAACATTATATTTTTTACAAAAATTTGGAGTAACAACAACGTCAATTTTGCATCTTAATGTTAATAATGCTCTTGAAGGAAAAATAAAAATTAATAGACTGAAAATTAATCAATATCCGTTCAACGGATTTTATTTTAAAGGAGTGCCGGTTAAAGTAACAGCCTTACCCAATAAAGGATTTAAATTTGTTAAATGGGAAGGAGTTATTAATTCCGAAGATGCTACTATTACTGTTATTCCGAATCAGTTAGATAGCTTAACGGCAATATTTACCGAAGATGATTCATCGGGTACAATTGTTATAAACGAAATTAATTATAATTCAAATTCGAATTTTAACACAGAAGATTGGGTGGAATTAGTAAACACTTCGCAGATAGCCGAAGATATTTCCGGTTGGAGATTTAGGGACGAAGATAATAGTCACAATTTCATCTTTCCTCAAAATACAATTATCCCGGGGAAAGGATATTTGGTAATTTGTATTGATACAATCTTATTTAAATCAAAATATCCGAATGTAAATAATATTATCGGAAATACAGGGTTTGGGTTAAGCGGTAGCGGTGAGTTAATTAGATTGTATGATAAAAATCTAGTAATTATTGACTCGTTAACATATGACGACAATTCTCCTTGGCCCGTTTCTCCGGACGGTCAAGGTAGTACGCTATCTCTGATAAATCCTTCTTTGGATAATTCAAAACCCGAAAACTGGAAAGCGTCTTTAACTCACGGTACACCCGGAGAAATTAATGATGTTTTTACTGTTTTAGAACATGAAATTTCCGAAAGTTTTAGTTATGATTTAAGCCAAAACTACCCCAATCCGTTTAATCCTTCAACAACAATTGATTTTACATTAGCCGAAAATTCAGACGTTGAGTTATCAGTTTATAATATTTTAGGTCAAAAAATAGAGGTGATATTTAACGGCAATTTGGAAAAAGGGAAACATTCGTTTAACTTTATCGCAAAAAATTTGGCAAGCGGGATTTATTTCTACTCATTAAACATAAAAGATATTAATAAATTATTTACCAAAAAATTATTACTGTTGAAATAATAAGTTTATGTTTTAGAATAGTAGCTTAGTATAGTATTATTTTGTAAAAAAGGCGTAAATTTTTACGCCTTTTTTTATTAAACCAGTGTTGGCTTATTTAGACTTAAAAAAAGTATTAAATCTTTATTTTTTTTAAGCAGGTCTATTATCTGCCGTTAAATCCTTAATCGGTTCTTTTCCTTCAAGCATACTTTTAACTTTGTTTACATAATCTGCCCATTTATTCATACGAGCGGCAGCATTTTCAAAGTAAATTCTGTTTGTTTCGTAATCGTCTTCTTCAGGTTTGTGTAAAATTGCCTCAACCATTTCCGAATAAATTTCATCTAACATTTTCTTTTCGTTTTCAAATTGGCAAGCCATAATGTCCTCCGTAATATTAAAATTTATGTTTACTTAATTAATCATATTTACTATAAAAATAGTTCAAAATATAATTGTAAAAATGTTATATTAATAATAAAAAACTAAAATGTTTTGTCAGGTTTATGGAAATAATTAACAAAAAATGCAACTGCGGTTACACAATTAAAGATAATAAAGTTATACACGAATGCGTATATACCGGATTTGGTTGGTTACTTTTTACTATAGGTATGAGTGCAAAACCAAGTGAAGTGATATTTAAATGTGTTAACTGCGGTGTTGTTTTTTCTAAAGATAAAAGTAACGAGACCTTAAAAAAATATGTAGGAAGATAATAAGCAACCAATATAGAGGATATATTTATGAGCAAAGATTTAATTTTACAAAAACAGCAGCAGGCAATTGAGTTATTGAAAGAAAAAGATATTGATATGTGGTTAACATTTGTTAGAGAAACAGGAAATATAAAAGATCCGATGATTGATATGCTTGTCGGCACCGGTGCAACATGGCATAGCGCATTTATTTTAACAAAAAGTGGCGATACCGTTGCAGTAATAGGTTCCCTCGAAGAAGCGAATTTAAAAAGTGTCGGGACTTTTAAAGAAATTAAAAGTTATTTAAAATCCGTAAAAAATGATTTCCTCGAAGTGATTAACAAGTATGACCCCAAATCCATAGCCATAAACTTTAGCAGAAACTCATCTCTTGCTGACGGTTTAACTTATGGCTGCTATTTAGAATTGGTCGATCTATTAAAAGATACTCCGTATGTTGATAGACTTATTTCGTCTGAAGGTTTAGTTGCGGCATTACGAGGTCGTAAATCTGATGCCGAAATAGATCTAATGCAAGTTTCGATTAAGGAAACTATTCGTATCTTTGACGAAGTTACTCAGTTTATTAAGCCGGGTAAAACTGAAAAAGAAGTTGCCGATTTTGTTAAAGGTTTAGTAGAAGAAAGAGGATTTGGTTTAGCTTGGGACGAAGAGCATTGTCCTGCCGTTTTTACCGGACCTGATAGTGCCGGAGCACATAGCGGACCGACAAATAGAGTAATAGAAAGAGGTCACATATTAAATATGGATTTTGGTTTAAATATTAACGGATATTGCAGCGATTTGCAAAGGACTTGGTACATTTTAAGAGAAAACGAGAATGTACCGCCTGCAGAAGTTTTACACGGATTTAATACTATTTTAGAATCTGTTACTCTTTCTGCCGAAGCATTAAAACCGGGGAAATTAGGTTGTGAAATAGACGATGTTGCTCGTAATTATATTGTAGAAAAAGGCTATTTAGAATATCCGCATGCACTTGGTCATCAAATAGGACGAGTAGCACATGACGGAGGAGCATTGTTAAGCCCACGTTGGGAGCGTTACGGTAATTTACCGTATATGCCTGTAGAAAAAAATCAAGTATTTACAATTGAACCGAGACTATCTGTTCCGGGTTACGGTGTTGCAACAGTTGAAGAAGAAGTATTGGTTACAGAAGACGGATGTAGATTTATTTCCGAAAGACAAACTGAAATTTATCTAGTGAAATAGCATATTCTTAAAAAGGGGAATTTAATGGTTCCTAAATTCCCCTTATAAAACCCTTAACTTAATGGTATATAATCAGCAACTGATTAGTTGATTAATTTTTTAAAATAATACTCTTTTATATCAGTCCAACTATAATACGGGAAAATATTGGTTTTTACCGGAATTTCAACCTCTTTTTCGTTATGAAGTAACTTTACTATAACTTCGCCTTCTTTTTCATTTTTATAAAATATCAATTGAAGATTTACTGCCATGGGGGTAACTTTAAAATCACACCAAGCTTTGTAAATTTTATTTGGGTCATTTTCTTTGATATTTGTTCCTTTTACATCCATTAAAGTTAACAGTGGGGCTATATATGAAT
>JAEXOD010000031.1 GCA_023447335.1 Bacteroidota bacterium | reverse complement strand
ATATAATCAACGGCACCAAGTGAAAGACCTTTAATAATATCGTCGGCTTCTGTTTTTGCGGTTAGAAAAATTATCGGAATTTCAGAAGTCCTAGGGTCTTCTTTTAACGTTTGACAGACTTGATACCCGTCCATTTCGGGCATCATAATATCAAGAAGAATTAAGTTAGGCAGAACTTCTCTTGTAATTTGTAAGGCTTGAAGTCCGTTAGTTGCTACTGCTATGTCTAAACTTTCACCTCTTAATACATTTCCTAATAATTGAATGTTCTTGTAATTGTCATCGACTATTAGAACAAGATTATCGTTATATGTTTTCGCATTCATTTTATGTGTAGCTAAATTAATAATTTGTATTATGTTAATAAATATAACCTAATTAAAAAAAAAAGCCAAATATAAATTTGGCTCTTTTGGTTAATTACTAAAAAAAATAAATATTTTACTTATTTTTCAACATATCCGGTGTTTTTGGCATAATCATATAATTTAGAATAAAGCATCTTTCGTGCACGATGCAATCTACTTCTCACAGTTCCTATAGGGCATGAGAGAAAATCGGCAATTTCTTCGTAAGTAAACCCTTCTACATCGCTTAAAAGAATGATTGTTTGAAAATCTTTTGGTAAATCAGATAATGCTTCGGTTACCTCATCGTTTAGAGTGTTGCTAAAAGCATCCTCAACTATATGACCGTAATCAACTTCCGATTCTTTAATGTTTTCATAAAAGTTTTGTATATCATCGTAATCTACCCTACTCGGAGATTTTTGTATTCTTCTGTATTCATTAATATAGGTGTTTCGCATAATACTATAAAGCCATGCTTTACAATTAGTACCGCGTTCAAATTTATCGAAATATTTAAAAGCTTTAAGAAATGTTTCCTGTAAAAGATCATCTGCTTCGTCAGTATCATTTGTCATTTTTAATGCAAAATTATACAAAGCATCTTTATGAGGAACGGCAAGGGTTTCAAAATCTAAATGTTTTTGTTTTTCATTTTCGGTTAGTCTTAAATTATGGGTGTTGTACATTTTTTCACCTTTATTTTAATGGCTTTATTAACTAACAATGGAATGTTTCAATAAAGTTCAACAATATCGGATAAATTATCTAAATTATTTTTTTATTTATTTAATTAGGGTTAAACGATTTTATTTGGTTTATTTATAAAAAATTTATAAGTTAATCATATTGAATTTAGCACTGTTTTTATGTTTAAATGAATGACTTATATGCATATTGTAACTACCGATTTGATTAACCAATCCATTAATTTAACACAACTAACAGTTTAAGTGCGCAAATAAATAGGATAAAAGTATTCTTTTATATAATTAACAACGACAATTTATTAATAAACTAAAGAACTAAGTATGGGATTATTTACCGGAAAGAAAACATTTAAAGGCGGGGTTCATCCTAACGAGTTTAAGGAATTAACCGAAAACTTGGCATTCGAACTTATGCCAAACCCAAAGCAGATTATTATTTCGTTAAATCAGCATTTGGGAAAACCGGCAAAACCGGTTGTAAAAAAGGGAGATGTAGTAAAAGCCGGAAGTTTATTGGCGGAAGCTGACGGTTTTATATCTGCCGCAATTCATAGTTCGGTAAGCGGTAAAGTATCAAAAATTACAAAAGGTGCAAATGTTTCGGGATTTCCGAAAGATGCAATTATAATTGATGCAGCCGAGTCTAACGAATACGAAAATTTTGAGCCGTTAGATTTTGCAACCGTTACTGGAGATATGATTAGAGAAAGAGTAAAAATAGCGGGAATTGTCGGTCAAGGAGGAGCCTCATTTCCTACTTATGTAAAATTATCACCTCCTAAAGATAAGCCTATTGATGTTGTAATTTTAAACGGATGCGAGTGTGAACCATATTTAACACGTGATAATCGCTTAATGATAGAAAGAACTGATGAAGTTTTGAAAGGACTTGTTCTTATAATGCGTGCATTAAATGTTGAAAAAGGAGCAGTAGGTATTGAGGATAATAAACCGGAAGCTATCCACGTTATGAAACAAGCGATTTCTGATTATCCAAATATTACTGTTGAAGTAGTAAAAACAAAATACCCTCAGGGTGCCGAAAAAATGCTTATAAAAGCCGTTACCGGAAAAGAAGTTCCTCCCGGTAAATTACCTATGGATGTAGGTGTTGTAATTCAAAATATTTCAACTTCTGTTGCGGTTCACGACGCCGTTGTTAAAGGGGAACCCTTAACAGTTGCTTCTTTAACCGTGAGCGGTCTTGGAATAAAAGAACCAAAAAATTTACTTGTTCCGGTCGGTACTACTTTAACCGATGTACTTGAGTATTGTGGCGGCGTTAAAGAAAATGCAAGTAAAGTTGTAGTTGGCGGACCAATGATGGGAGTTGCTCAATACGATTTTAATGCACCTATTATGAAAGCAACTTCGGGTATTCTAGTATTAACCGACGAAGAAGTTAACGAGCACGAAGAAACTCCTTGTTTAAGATGCGGTATGTGTGTAGGTGTTTGTCCGTTAGGGCTTGAACCGACTCGTTTGGCTAAACTTTCTCAATTAGACAAATTGGAAGAAGCCGAAAATTTAGGTATAACCGTATGTATGGAATGCGGAACTTGTACTTATACTTGTCCGGCAAATATTCCGTTGGTACAATGGATTAGGTTAGGAAAACAAAGAGTATTAAAATTACAACGTGAAAGAAAAACAACATAATTTTTAATTAACATAATTTAAGTTTAATTACAGAGTGAATATGTCAGCAAATACAGAAACTTTAACGGAAAATCCGACTTATAAGCTCGATTTAACAAGCAGTCCTCATGTGCATAGCCGGTGGAATACAAAACAGGCTATGTGGTTGGTGGTGGCTGCTTTGGTACCTTCATTAATTTCGGGTATTGTTTATTTCGGTTTATATCAGTTACTTATTATCGGCGTTAGTGTGGTTTTTTGTTTAGGTACGGAATACGCTATAAAACTAATTAGAAAACGTAAAGCTACTTTAATGGACGGAAGTGCAGTAATTACAGGATTATTATTGGGATTAGTTTTACCCCCTAATTTTTCTCTTTCTTCTACTGCATTAGGGGCTATTTTTTCAATTGCAATAGGAAAAGAAATTTTTGGCGGTTTAGGGTATAATATATTTAATCCTGCTTTAATAGGGCGTGCCTTTTTACAAGCAGCATTTCCGGTGCAAATGACAACTTGGACTAAGAACAATTTCGCAGTTGATACTGTAACATCAGCAACACCTTTGGCATTCTTTAAATTTGATCATAAAACGACCGATTTCTTTAATATGTTTTTAGGAAATATAGGCGGGTCAATCGGTGAAACTTCCGCTTTGGCAATCTTGATAGGCGGAGTATTTTTAATTGCTATCGGGGTTGTTAATTATCGTGTACCGGTTGCAATGTTTTTAAGTATGTTGATTTTTGGCGGATTAATTTTTGCTTTAGATCCGGTTAAATATCCTACTCCGATTTTTCATATGTTAGCAGGCGGATTTATGTTTGGAACATTTTTTATGGCTACAGACTGGGTTACTTCGCCAATTACAAGTAAAGGAATGTGGATTTACGGAATCGGAATTTCGATTGTAGTAGTCGTTATTAGAGTTTTCGGAGGTTTACCCGAAGGAATGATGTATGCAATTTTATTCATGAATGCATTTGTTCCTTTAATTAATAGATATACAAGACCACGTATATTTGGGGAGGTAAAATGAAACAAACAATTCACATGATTGCAACGCTAACAATTATCGGTGCGCTTGTAGGAGCATTACTTTCTTATGTTGCAGGTTGGGCGGCACCCAAAATTGAAATAAATAAAAAGAAAGATACGGAACAAGCTATTTTTAAAGTTCAACCCGATGCTAAAAAATTTGAAAAAATCACCGGAACGGCTTTAGAAATTTACAAAGTTTTTGATGATTCCGGGAAAGCATTAGGTTATGCAATGCCATACGAAGGAAACGGATTTCAAGGGAAAATTCGCTTAATGTTTGGTATTAAAAATGACTTAAAAGAATTGACCGGTTTGGAAATATTGGAACAATCCGAAACTCCCGGACTTGGAGCAAAAATTGTTGACGATGATTTTAGGGGTCAATTTATTAAATTGATTACTCAACCGGAAATTGCTTGGTTAAAAGGTGCAAAAGCCGAAAAAGAAAATCAGATTGAAACAATTACAGGTGCAACGATTTCATCAAAAGCCGTAGTTGCGATATTAAATGACGGTATTAAAAAATTATCCGAAACTACTAATACCGGAGGTGAAAAATGAAAAATGTAAGTTATATTAAAGAGTTTACAAAAGGTTTATGGGAGCAAAATCCTACTTTTAAGCAAATATTAGGAACTTGTCCTACTCTTGCTGTTACTGTTTCTGCTATGAACGGAATAGCTATGGCACTTGCAACAACTTTTGTGCTTGTATTTTCTTCAATGATAATTTCCATGATTAGAAAACTTATTCCTAATCAGGTTAGAATTGCGGCATATATTGTAATAGTTGCAGGGTTTGTTACCATTGTTGATTTAGTTATGAAAGCCCAATTTCCGGAAATGAGTAAAAGTTTAGGACCTTACATTCCCTTAATTGTAGTTAATTGTATTATTTTGGGAAGAGCAGAAGCATTCGCTTCTAAAAACGGTGTTTTTCGTAGTATTTTAGATGCTTTCGGTATGGGTGCCGGTTTCTTAGGTGCGCTTTTTGTAATAGGAAGTTTAAGAGAAGTTTTAGGCAATAGAACAATTTTAGGTTTACAAGTGTTACCTGACGGTTTTACTCCCTGGTTAATAATGATATTACCTGCAGGAGCATTTATAACTTATGGATTATTAATGGGATTTTCTAATGCTTATGTCGAAAAGAAAAAAGAAGATGAAAGAAAATCAATTTATAAAAAATATATCTCTTCAAAACAACTTGTAAACGAGACGGAGGTTTAATATGGAAGGATTGATTTTATTATTTGTTTCGTCTGCTTTGATTAACAACTTTGTTTTGGCTTATTTTTTAGGTATTTGTCCTTTTATCGGAGTATCAAACAAAATATCATCAGCTTTTTCTATGGGTATTGCTACAACTTTTGTTATGGTAATTACTGCTATAGTAAGCTGGTTAATATATAATTTAATTCTATTGCCTAACCATCTTGATTATTTGCAATATGTAGCTTTTATTTTGGTAATTGCAGCATTAGTACAATTTGTTGAGATGGTAATTAAAAAAGTTAGTCAACCGTTATATAGAGCATTGGGTATATTTTTACCCCTGATAACTACAAACTGTGCAATTTTAGGTTTGGCTTTATTTATCGTGTTAAAGGAATATAACTTTGCTCAAAGTATAGTTTATGGTTTTGGTGTCGGAGTAGGTTTTACGCTTGCTCTTGTAATAATGGCAGGTATTAGAGAAGAACTTGATTTGGCAGACGTACCAAAACCCTTTAGAGGTGCTCCGATTACTTTAATTGTAGCCGGATTACTTGCATTGGCTTTTATGGGCTTTGCCGGATTAATTACTATTTAATTATTTTGATTTTTATGAAAAACTACTTTAGAATATTTATTTTATTTGGCTTTTTAGTTGCAAGCTGTAATAATCAAGTAGAGATTGTTAAACGACAAACAATGTCTATGGGTACTATTATGGAATATCAGGTTGCCGGAGTATCTAAAGAACTTGCTAATAAAGCAATTACCGAAGCTATAAGAGAAATTGAAAAATTAAATCAAAAATATTCTACATATAAATCCGATAATTATATTTATGCTTTAAATAATGCTAAGAATGATACCGTTCATATTGATTCAGAAACCCATAAATTGTTGTTAATTTGTGATGAAGCATATAAAAATACAAACGGTAATTTTGATGCTGCAATTGGTAATTTAATAGAATTAATCGGATTCGAAAAAAATGATCCAAGAATTCCGGATTCGGTTGCGGTTGCAAATGCAGTTAAAAAAACAGGTTGGAAGAATATAAAAATACTCTCTGATTCGGTTTTATATAAACCTGTGGGAATAAAGTTAAGTTTTAATGCAGTATTACCGGGTTATGCTGCCGATATTGCTAAGTTAGTGTTTGAAAAATACGGTATTATAGAGTATTTAATTAATGCAGGTGGTGAGATTTTTGGTTCCGGGAAAAAATGGACTGTCGGAATACAACATCCGAGAAAAAAAGATGCTTTATTAGGTACTTTATTAATAAACGGAAAAGGTGTAGCTACAAGCGGTGATTATGAACGCTATTTTAAGGCTAACGGAAAACACTTTAGTCATATACTTGATCCTTTAACCGGTTACCCTATAGATAGATGTGAGGCAGTAACAATAATAGCAAATAATGCTACGATAGCAGATTATCTTTCAACCGGTGTTTTTGTTGCCGGACCGGAAAAGGGACTTGAAATAATTGAAAAAAATAAAGATGTTGAAGGCATAATAGTTGATACCAAGGGGAACATTATTATGTCTTCAGGTTTTAAGAAATATTTAAGGAGTGAATAAAATGGAACTTACTTTTATAATTGCAATAGCAACTTTAGGCGGAATGGGTTTAATATTTGCCGCCGGTTTAGCAGTTGCAGATAAAAAATTAAGAGTTGAAGAAAATCCTTTAATAGGGAAGGTGAATGAAGTATTGCCGGGTGCTAACTGCGGAGGATGCGGACGAGCCGGCTGTTACGATTTTGCAACCAATGTTGTAGAAGGTAAAGCCCCTGTTAACGGTTGCCCGGTCGGCGGTGCAGATACTGCAAAACTTATTGCAGAAATTATGGGTGTGGATGCCGGAGAATCGGTTAAAATCATCCCAAGAATTTTATGCCACGGAGGAAATAGCGAAGCCGTAAGAAAGGCTACTACCTATTATGGACCTTTAAGTTGTAAAGCTATGGATTTAGTTAGCGGCGGTGATAAACTCTGTTTTTACGGATGTTTAGGTGGCGGTGATTGTGTTGAAGCATGTCCTTTTAATGCAATGGTTATGGGGGATAACGGTATCCCTTTAGTAATTGAAGATTTGTGTACCGGTTGCGGAATGTGTGTTAAAGCTTGTCCCCGTAATATTATTGAAATGCATCCGATAGATAGAACAGTTTTTGTTTTCTGCAAAAATCATGATGATCCTAAAACTTCTAAAGAAGTTTGTGCGGTTGCTTGTTTAGGCTGCGGAATTTGTGCACGAAATAGTAACGGCGGTGTTGTTATGGATAATAATTTGGGAATTATTGACCATTCAAAAATTGACGCTACTTTAATACCGTTTGATAAATGTAGAACAGGTGCTATTAAAAAAATTGATTAGATAATACAAAATGTATTATAAAATCCCCGCAATTAATAAAACTGCGGGGATTTTTTTATTTAATTAATTTATGAGGTTTATTTCCTTTTATCGAAGTAAAACCGGTCGGTTTTATATTTTGTTCTATATTATGAAATTTCTCGGAGATTTTTACTAAATTTTCAGTCAATTTATTTAAATCTTCCAATGCATTTGCAACTTGCTGAATTCCTTCGGATGATTGATTAATTACCGAGTTAATTGTATCGATATTTTGGCTAATTGATTCGCTTGTTGCGGATTGTTCTTGGCTTGCGGTTGCTACTATGTTTATATTATCAGAAACATCTTTGGTAGCACTAATTATTTCTATTAAAGACTCTCCTGCTTTATCGGCTTTATCTTTACCATATACAACTTCTTTAGCTCCTTGAGTTATAGATTCAACCGCAAATTCCGTATCCTTTTGAATGGTCTTAATCATTGTCGCTATCTCTTTAGTAGCTTTTGTTGTACGTTCTGCAAGTTTTCGAACTTCATCTGCTACAACGGCAAATCCGCGTCCTTGTTCGCCTGCTCTTGCAGCTTCAATAGCAGCGTTTAAGGCAAGTAAGTTTGTTTGATCTGCGATATCATTAATTACTTGAATTATCTCTCCTATTTGTTGACTACTGTTACCCAAAGCTTTTATAGTAGTTTCGGCTTTTGCTACAACATTTGCAATTTTATTCATACCTTCAACGGTTTGGGAGATAATATTCCCCCCTTTAAGAGCTAATTCTCCGGCTTTTTTACTATTATTAGCCGCCATATTTGCACTTTGCGAAGTAGATTGAATAGTGTTTGTCATTTCCTCTATAGCACCGGCTACATCAAAAATTTGTGCAGATTGCTCTTGCGAACCGCTTGCCAGTTGATGAACCGTAGATGTAAGCCGATCTGTCATTTCACTAATATTAGTAATTGATTGTTTTAATGTTCTCACTAAATCACTAATATTCTGAACAGAAAAGTTAAAACCACGTAATAGTTTACCAATGTTGTCATTACTATCAGAATTAACTTTAACTCCTAAATCACCTTGGGCAAAGGCTTCCATCTTTTCAAGTAATAAATCAACATTACTTTCAAGGTAATTTTTTTCATAAACTTTACAGTTTTCTCTTTTATTTAATTTATTATAAATTGCAATTGCCATTTCCTCGCAATTATTGTATCCGCATGCACTACAATCCAAAATGTCTGCTTTCTTTGTTTTTAACATCTCTTTGTAAATTTCTTCAATTTGCGTGCTTGTCGGAATTTTTAATTTGGACAAATAATTAGATTCATGTAAGTTAATATATTTTCTGTCATATAAGCCGGGTTTCCAATATTTGTTTAATATTTTGTTTATTTTAATTTTATTAAACCTTTTTGACTTAATCAATCCGCTTTTTGCGTAACTTTCTTGCATCTCTTTGTTACGTCTTTCAACATTTTTTTCCAATTCATCAACAGATTTGTTCCTTTTTGTTCCCGTTCCCCCGTTACAACCATGTTCGCAATTTAAACAGTCAATAATTAATGGGTTATTTCCTTTTTTAATATCTTCAGGTAAATTATCAAAATACTTGTAAATAATTGTAGGTCCTTCAATCTTTCGAGAAACATTAAGTAACGAGGGATTTTCTCTTTCGACTGTTCTTAATAAACCACCCGGAGTTGAAAATAATACAGCCCGTTCCGCAGGGTCATTATCGTATTCCAAAGATTGATACTGGGCAATTCTTATATTATTGTTCTTAATATAATCCACAAAACTTGTTAAAGTTACGTTAAAATCACCTTTACCAATTTCGGCAAATTCTCTTTTTTTTGCGGTACACGGTGATACGATGACAATTTTATGGTTGTTATACTTCGGATAAAATTCTCTTACAAATTTTATTGTATGCATCATCGGGCTATCTGCGGGAGCCAAATGTTTAAGAAGTTCAGGCTTGTAAATTTCACAATATGAAACTAAAGCAGGGCACGGTTGAGCAATTATTAATTGAGGTTTGTTCTTTTTGGCGTGCTCTAAGTAACTTTTTACCGTTAATTCCGCACCAAAACTAACGTCAAAAATCGCTTCTATACCTAACGATTTTAACCACCCGTTAAAATTTTTATAAGTATCCGGAAACTCTGCTGCTATTGCAGGGGCAACAACGGCAACCAACTTTTCACGTCTATTAACTGCTTCTAGAAAAGATGTAAAATCATCCACGATTTTGCGAGCTTCGTGTGGGCAGCCTTCAATACACTCTCCGCAGCCTATACATAAATCATCAATTACATTAACGTGATCCCCGCTCCCATCATTGCAAAACTTAACAGGACATACTGCAATACATCTGTGACAGTTTACGCATTTATCTTTGTCTACTTCAATAATTTTTGGTAGTTTCATGGTTGTTGAAGTTAAATTGTGGAAAAAAATTATTTTCTTTATTGGTTGGCTTAACATACTGAAAATTGCATGATTATGCAAATATTATTTTACAATTTCCTTTGTAAAATTACAATCATAAACACAAAGAAAAAAACATCTTAAAGATTTAAAAGGGGATTTATTTATGATCTTGTCACTATTGATAGTTAAAACCGAAAAATTTTTTTATATGGGGGAATAATAATTCTCTATGTTCCAGTAATATGAGATAAAATTTAAAGTAAACCGAAAAAGTAAGAAATCTTATATTCAGTAAATAATTATCAATTCTGTTATGCGTTATTAATTAAATATACAACAAAGCCTATTAAATTATTTCAACTTTGTATTCAAGAATATCTTTATTTAAGGCAATAGCCAATAATTGAATATTTTTTCCCTTGATAAAATAAGGATTAAAATATTCTTTTTTCTTGATTTGGTTAATAGCTTTATTTAATAGCGTTTCCGAATTTGTTTTGTCGTCTAAATATTTTAATTCAATAATATAAATATTTTGACTTGTTTCAATAATGCCGTCAATACGACCTTTTGCCGTACTTTGTTCAGTTAATATTCTAACTCCCATTAATTGCAAAATAATATAAAATAATGAGTGGTAATAAGCTTCTTTAGGAATATGTAGTTGATAAGGAATACCGGCAACTATACTTTTAATTAACGAAGTAAATTCAGTAATATCATTATTTTGTAATGAAGTTTGCAACAACAAATTTGTATATCTTAAATCACCGGCTTCTTTTTTAATATATAAAGTAAGAAGATGTGATAAAAAAGACTCTCTAACTTCTTTATTAGGATAATCTAAAGTATAAATCATATCCATTTTATTCAAATTTGAAATTGTAAGATATCCCGTTTGAAATAACAAAGAACGATAATCGAAACTTTCAATTTCAAAAGAATCAAAAAAGGTATCTGTAACTTTGAAATTATTAGTCTCTTCCGGATTATAATTAATTTCCTTAAATTTTTTAATTAAAAATGTCGGTGTGCCTGAGCTAAACCAATAATTCTTAAACAATCCTTCATCAAAAAAAATTAAAATTGAAAACGGATTGTAAACAGAGTTTACACCGTCCCAACTATATCCGTTATACCATTGACGTATTTTATTTTTTATTGAATTAACATCAATATTCAAATTTTGACTTAAAGTAAAAAACCTATCGCTGAAATAATGTTCTATTTCATTTTTTGAAATACCGCAAATTGTTGAATAACGTAAATCTAATGAAATGTCTTTAATATTGTTCAAACCACCAAAAATCGAGATTTTACTAAATTTTGAAACTCCGGTTAAAAAGCAAAATTTTATATATATGTCATTATCTTTTATGACACTATAAAAGTCTCTTAAAAAATTTTTGTTCTGAAGAGCCGTTTTCTCTTCATCAATATTGTCTATTATCGGTTTATCATACTCGTCAATAAGTATAACAACTTGATTTATTTTTGATAATGTTTTAATAAGGTTATTAAAAGTTAAGGCAGGATGTTCTTCAACTTTAATTTCAATGTTATTAAATTTAGCACATTCCGTTAATATTCTGTTGCAGCTATTAAATAAATCTTCGTTGTTTGCGGTGTTTTTTAAAGAACTCATCGAAAGATTAATAATGGGATAACTCTGCCAAACTATTTTATCATAAATGTACAGACCTTCAAACAATTTAACGTTACCAGCAAAAATTTCATTTAATGTAGAAATTAAAAGCGATTTTCCAAAACGTCTCGGTCAAGAAATAAAATAATACTTACCGTTTTCAATTAATTTTAAGATAAATTCTGTTTTGTCAATATACAAATAATTATTATTAATTATCTCCGGTAGCGATTGAATTCCGATTGGTAAACGTTTCATTTCTATTCTCATTTAAAGTACTTTTAAATATAAAAAATATTCTTTAAAGAAAATCTTAATTTTGTATATTTGCATTAATGTTTAAGGAATTTTAATGCAAACTAAAATTATTAATATCGGTTTTGAAAAAACTTGTGAATGTGTAGGTAATAAAATAAATTGTTTGGAAGCAAAAGAATGGTTAAAATGTCAGTTAGGAGTATGGCAGTTTACTTATGAAAAAAGAGATATTAGAGATAAAGAACTTCACCCAGCTACATTTCCAATTTCATTATCAACAAAAATAATAAAATTGTTTACGCATGAAGGAGAATTGGTTGTTGATCCTTTTGTTGGAAGCGGTACTACTTTAGTTTCTGCACAAGATTCAAATAGAAATGCAGTTGGTTTTGATTTGAAAAAAGAATATATCGAACTATCTTATTCGAGATTAATTACCGATAACGTCTTTAACAATTGTCAGCAGGTGGCAATTCAAGATGATGCAAGAAATATTAATCAATATCTTTTACCGGGAACAGTAGGTTTAATTTGGACTTCTCCGCCTTATGGAAACCTATTAAATAGGAAGAGAAAAAATAAATCTAGACGTGACAGAGATAACGGACAACTTGGTAAAGTTGAACAATATTCTCAAGATGAAAGAGATTTAGGTACTTATGAATTATCAGAATACACAAAAGCAATGGGCGATATTTTTGAAGGATTATTTCCACTTTTAAAAGAAAAAGGGCACTGTGTAATAAATGTACCGGATTTTTGGTGGGAAAACCAAAGAATTACGCTACATGTAAGTATAATTGAAGAATTACGAAAAAGAGGCTATGAATTAAGAAATACTATTATTTGGGATAGAACAAATATTGTTAATAATATAGGAATATTTGGTTGGCCTAGTAACTATATTACTATGGGTACAACATTTGAGTATTTATTAGATTTTTGGAAACCACCGAAGGAGAAATAATGAATGTAATTACAAAGGAGCAGTTGATAGAGAATTTGGTTAGAATTAAAAAAATGGGTTGGGTAAAAAATGCCCGTAAAGGAAATTCGGGGGGTGTTGGAAATACTTTGGAAGATCTATTAGGCATAAAAGAGAACAATTTACCAATTCCAAATGCTTCGGAATGGGAGTTAAAAGCTCAAAGAGTTAATACTTCATCATTAATTACTTTATTTCATATGGAACCATCTCCACGAGCATTAAAGTTTGTACCAAATATTTTACTTTTAAGTTATGGGTGGACTCATAAAGAAGCGGGTAAAAAATATCCTTTAAATGAAATGAGTTTTAGGCAGACAATCTCAGGTAAAAATTATAGTGATAGAGGGTTTAAAGTTATTGTTGATAGAAATGAAAGAAAAGTGAGAATTTCATTCAATAGTGCTACTGTAGATCCTATTCATAATGAATGGTTGAATTCGGTAGTTTCAAAAGTGGGCTTTGGTGATCTTGATCCACAACCTTATTGGGGTTTTGATGATTTATTTCATAAAGCTGGTACAAAACTAATCAATTGTTTTTTCGTTCAAGCAGAAAGTAAATTTGAAAATGAAGTTGAATATTTTCATTTTACAAATATCATGCAATTAGAAAAATTTAGTATAGAGAATTTTTTAAGTGCAATTGAAGCGAATAAAATTTTAGTTGATTTTGATGCAAGAACAGGTCATAATCACGGAACAAAATTTAGAATGAGACAAAACTGCTTATTTGAACTTTATGAGAAAAAGACATTGATTGATTAATAGATTATGTATTCCCCATTGTTTATTACTAAGAACTATAATAAATTTAATACGTCTAATGTTTGTCGTAATGTTTTTTAATTTATTAGGAGAGAGTAATGAAGAAAATATTTCTGTTTTTATTGCTATTAGCAATTGCGTTAAATGCTCAAAATAAGGATAAAAAAGATTCGGTTGATGCCGGGTTGTTTAATTCATTAAAATGGCGAAGTGTAGGTCCTGCCTTAACCAGCGGTAGAATTTCGGATTTTGCCGTAAATCCGCAAAATAATAGTGAGTATTATGTAGCTGTTGCGAGCGGTCACGTTTGGAAAACAACAAACCGAGGAATAACTTTTGACCCGATTTTTGATAACTACGGAGCTTATTCAATAGGTTGTGTTGTTATGGACCCGAATAATAATAATGTTGTTTGGGTAGGAACAGGAGAAAACAATCACCAAAGAGCTTTGGGCTACGGAAACGGAGTATATAAAACAACGGACGGCGGAAAATCTTGGAAGAATATGGGATTAAAGGAAAGTCGTCAAATAGGTGATATAGTAATTGACCCAAGAAATAGCAATATTGTATTTGTTGCCGCCGAAGGTTCAGTTTGGGGACCGGGTGGCGAACGTGGCTTATATAAAACAACGGACGGCGGAAAATCTTGGAATAAAGTTTTAAATATTAGTGAACATACCGGAGTAAACAATGTTTTGTTTGATCCCCGTAATCCTGATGTTATGTATGCTACAACCGAACAGAGAAGACGTCATGTATTTACTAAAATCGGTGGCGGACCGGAAACAGCCGTTTATAAAAGTTATGACGCAGGACAAAACTGGGAAAAGATAATGACTGGTTTACCCGGTGTTGATTTAGGTGGCATGGGGTTAGATATTTCTCCGGTTAATCCTGATGTTTTATATATAATTCTCGAAGCTGCAGAAAATAAAGGAGGATTTTTCCGTTCGACTAACCGTGGAGCAACATGGGATAAAATGAGCGATTATACTTCTTCGGGACAGTATTTTAACGAAATATACTGTGACCCTAAAAATGTTGATGTAGTTTATTCTTTAGAGGTTGTTTCTAAAGTTACTTTTGACGGAGGCAAAACATGGAAAAATTTAAGTTATAAAGATAGACATGTTGACGATCATGCAATGTGGATTAATCCGCTTGATACTAAAAACTTTTTAATAGGAGGAGACGGCGGCATATATGAAACATTTGATGGCGGCGAAACTTTCGATTTTAAAGAAAATTTACCCGTTACGCAGTTTTATAGAGTGGCAACAGATAATAGCTTACCGTTTTATTATATTTATGGCGGAACTCAAGATAATAATAGCTTAGGGGGTCCTTCACAGACTATAAATAGTGATGGCATTGTTAACAGCGATTGGATTTTTACAAACGGAGGGGACGGTTTTTGGAGTGCTATTGACCCCGAAAATCCTGATATCGTATATGCCGAATCACAATATGGAGGAATGGTTCGTTATGATAAGAAAAGCGGAGAAGCAATAGATATTAGACCCGAACCGAGAAAAGGGGAGTTAACATATAAATGGATTTGGGATACACCTTTGTTTATATGTCATTTTAATAATAAACGATTATATACCGCCGCAAATAAAGTGTTTAGAAGTGATGATAGAGGCGAAACTTGGCAAGTAATTAGCGAAGATTTAACGGCACAAATTGATAGAAATACTTGGAAAGTGATGGATAAGTATTGGAGTAAAGATGCTGTTGCAAAAGATAAATCAACTTCACTTTTTGGTACCATAGTATCTTTAGCCGAATCACCTGTTAAAGAGAACTTACTTTATGTAGGAACGGATGACGGTTTGATTCAAATTACGGAGGACCAAAAAACATGGCGGAAAATTGAAGAGTTTCAAGGAGTTCCGGAAAATACATATGTAAGTGATATTTGTCCTTCAAAATTTGATGAAAATATTGTTTTTGCGGCTTTTAACAATACATTACGTGATGATTTTAAACCCTATTTGTTAAAAAGTACCGATAAGGGTAAATCATGGAAATCAATAGCAAATAATCTTCCTGTTAACGGCGCAATACATACGATTGAGCAAGATTTTGTTAATCCGGACTTGTTATTTGTGGGTACGGAGTTTAGTATGTTCGCCAGTACTGACGGAGGAGAAAATTGGATTCCGTTAAAAGCCGGATTGCCGGATATTCCGGTTAGAGATATTTCGATTCAAAAACGTGAAAACGATTTAGTAATTGCAACATTTGGACGCGGATTTTACGTTTTAGATAATTATTCATTATTACGTAATGTGAATAAACAATTGCTTGAAAAAGATGCAGCAATATTTCCTATTAAAGATGCTTTAATGTTTATAAAGGGATATTCCGGGGGTTCATTCGGAACTACATATTTTACAGCTCCTAATCCGGAATTTGGTGCGGTATTTACGTATTATTTAAAAGATGTACCAAAAACATTAAAACAAGAAAGAAAAGAGGCAGAAAAAAAATTATTTAAGGACGGCAAACCTATTCCACAGCCTTCGGATAGTTTATTGTTTGTTGAAAAAGAAGAAATTGCCCCTTATTTAATACTTACTGTTTATGATGAAAGCGGAAATGAAATAAGGAAAATAAATACTGCTGCCGGTAAAGGGATAAATAGAATTGTTTGGGATTTAACCCATCAAAATTTAGCTCCAGTAGATAAGATTGAAAAATTTGATCCGATCGCAAAGCAGAGAGGAAGTTTTTTGGTTATGCCCGGAAAGTACAAAGTAGGATTAAGTATGGTTACTCGTAACGGTTTAAAACAGTTAGTTGAGCCGGTTGAATTTAATGCGGTTCCGTTGCGTAATACTGTTCTACCTGCAACCGATAGATTACAGATGATAACGTTTCAAAAAAAATCATACGAGCTTGCCAGACAAATTTGGGGTGCTAATAAATTTATTAGCGAGTTAAATTCTAAACTAACTTCAATTAGGCAGGTACTTTCGGCTACTTCCTTAGCTGATGAAAATGTGATAAAAAAAGCTGCCGCATTACATCTTGAATTAAAAGAAATTTCTAAGAAATTCGAACGTCAATCAGACAGCCCAAGTGCTGAGGAAAATCCTCCTTCTCCCGTTACTATTAATGAACGTTTAAGCACATTGATTTATACTCATTGGCGTTCAACATCAAACATTACTAACAATGAGAAAAACGCTTATAATATTTTAAGCGAAGAATTCCCTCCACTGTATAAACGTTTAAAAGAAATTAGCGAAAAAGACATAAAAGAGTTGGAAAATGAATTGGAAAGAATAAAAGCTCCTTATACTCCATTTAGAATTTTGGATATAAAATAAAATTGTTTAATTTATTAATGACCCCTATTAAACTTAGTTTTGATAGGGGTTTTTTTATTATAAGTCATTTCACCGATAAAAAACTACAAAAAAATATTCTAAAATTCGTTATATTTGTATAAAATAATGACTTGCCTTTAGCAAATATTATTGGTTAAATTTGAATGTTAAAAATGAGGAAAAAATGTTTCGTAAAATAAATATTCTGTTTGTTTTTTTATTTATAGTAAATGTTTCTAAAGCACAAAATGTATATGAGTTTTTAAGGTTAGATACAAGTCCGCGTGCGGCAGCTATGGCGGGTAGTTTTGTGGCAAATTATGATGACCCAAACGT
>JAEXOD010000194.1 GCA_023447335.1 Bacteroidota bacterium | reverse complement strand
AAGAATAGGTTATAATATGATTCATCAAGTAATTAAAAATATTCATTTTGTAGGTATAGGCGGAATAGGAATGAGTGGGATTGCCGAAATTCTTTTAAGCCAAGGTTTTAACATTTCGGGTAGTGATTTAAATGCCAGCGAAACTACAGAAAGATTGGAAAGTATAGGTGCTAAAGTATTTATAGGGCATAAGGCTGAAAACATTACAGGAGCTGATGTAGTTGTTTTTTCTTCGGCTGTTGCATTACAAAATGATGAGGTTAAAGCAGCAATAGAAAAGAAAATTCCGGTTATAAAGCGTAGTGAGATGCTTGCGGAATGCATGAGAATGAAATATGGAATAGGTATTGCAGGAACACACGGAAAAACAACAACAACCAGTATGGTGGGGCTTGTATTAACCGAAGCAAATATTGATCCTACGATAATTGTAGGCGGAAAATTAAGCAGCTTAGGCGGAACTAATGCACGTTTGGGTAAAAGCGAGTATATCGTTGTTGAAGCAGATGAATTTGACCGTACTTTTTTACGTTTAACTCCTTCAATAGCTGCAATTACTACATTGGAACGCGAACATCTTGACACATACAAGGATTTGGAAGATATTAAGGGAGCTTTTATAGAATTTGCAAATAAAGTTCCATTTTTTGGTTTTGTTGTTTTATGTTTAGACGAACCTGCTTTACAAGATATTATGCCTTCAATAAACAGACGTGTAATAACATACGGAACTACAAGTCAAGCCGATGTTAGAGCCGAAGACATTAAACATGACAAATATCAATCAGAATTTACTGTTGTTTATAAAGGCGAAGAACTAGGTCGTATTACTTTAAAAGTGCCCGGTTTACATGTAGTAAAAAACTCTCTTGTTGCAGTAACTATTGCAAAAGAATTAGGAATTCCGTTTGAAAAGATTAAAGAGGCATTGGCTAAATTTACGGGAGTTTACAGACGATTTGAGACGAAATATAATAAAGAGGTTCTTGTAATTGATGATTACGGACATCATCCCACTGAAACGAACGCAACCTTGAATGCAATCCGTTCAGGCTGGAAGAACAGACTTATAGCAATATTTCAACCGCATTTATTTAGCAGAACAAGAGATTTTTATGCAGAATTCGGCAGATCATTTCTTAATAGCGATGTTTTTATTTGTACGGATGTATATCCTGCACGAGAAGAGCCGATTGAAGGAATTACAGGGGAATTAATAGCAAATGCTGCTAAAAAGTTTGGACATAAAGAAGTTTATTATGTACAGGATAAAAATAGTATTCCTCAGTTTTTGAAGGAGATTTATAAGCCCGGAGATATTATAATTACTCTTGGTGCCGGAGATATTTGGAAGTATGGCGAACAATTTATAAAATTAATAAATAATTAGCTATGTTTAAGAAAAAAAGTTCAAATAATAGGCTTTTTAGTATAATATTTTTATTATTTTTAATAGGAATATTATTATATTTGACTTTTAAATTAGAAGATAAAAACATATTAATTATCAGAAAAATTGAGATAAAAGGTGCCGATCATTTATCAAAAGAAGATTACTTTAATTTTGCAAAATTTGATAAATATGAGGACTATAAATACCTTAGTTTACCCATAATAAAAGATAGAATAATTAAACACCCTTATATTGCGGATGCCGATGTTGAATTTGAAGGTACTGATAAAGTGATTGTTAATTTGAACGAAAAGGTTTTTGAAGCTCAATATTTAACCGGCAATAACAAAAATTATTTAATTACAAATGATTTTGAGTTAGTACCTGTTTTGGTAAATACCAAAAATTTAGATATGCCCATTATAAGTCATGCAATTGCAGAGAAAAGTTATAAACCTCTTACGAAAATTAAAAAAGAAGATGATTTATTTACAGGTTTAAAAATTATTAGCGCACAAAAATATTTGAACGAAGAATTATTTAGTAATTTAAATGAAATTGACTTGAATAACGGTAAAACAATTATGATTGATTATGATAATTTGGCTTATCCTATTCATGTTAACAGAGAAGATATTGTAAAAAAAATGGTAGGTTTTAATCAGCTATATACAACCATGAAAGAAAGTATTTCTGGCGGAAATATAGATTATGTAGATATGAGATTTAGTAATAGAATATATTTAAAATTAGCAGTTGTATCAAATAACTCAAACGGAGATAATAATGAGTAGAAATATTGTTGCCGGGTTGGATATTGGTACTACAAAAGTCTGTGTGCTTTTAGCTGATGAATTTAGAGGAAAGATTAAAATTCTTAGTGTGGGAGAAGCAGCAAGCGAAGGCTTAAATCGCGGTTTAGTAGCAAATATAAGCAGAACTGCAACAGCAATAAATACTGCAATGGCAAACGCATTAGAAAACGCAGATTTAGATGAATTTGAAATTAAAAACATGCGTATTTATGCAGGTGTAGCAGGTGAACACATAAATGCAATGAAACACATCAATTATGTTACTATACGTAATGATGAACACGAAATAACAATTGAAGATTTAGAGAGATTACGTTCTGATATTAAATTAATTGAACATCCGTCTGATAGGAAAATTTTACATATCATTCCTATTGATTATATAATTGACGGAGTTAAAGGATTTGATGACCCGATAGGAAATACCGGAAAAAAATTAGAGGCAACCAGTCATATAGTTTTTGCTGCTACTGCTGCATTAAACAATATTAAACGTTCTGTTGAACGTGCCGGTTATGTTGTTGCAGATTATAAATTACAACCAATTGCCAGCAGTCTTTCAGTGTTGGATGAAAACGAAAGAGACCTCGGTGTTTGTATGATTGATATCGGCGGAGGTACTACAGATATAGCCGTATTTATTAATAAAAGCATACGTGATACAAGTGTAATAGGAATTGCCGGTAATCAAGTTACAAGTGATATTAGAGAAACTTTATCTATTGTTACTTCTGAAGCAGAAAGAATAAAAAAACAGTTTGGGTATGCAACAGAAGAAGCAATTATTAAACCGGATGAAGAAATATTTATTAATCGTACCGGGGGTCGCGGAATGGTAAAAATTCCGATTACCCTACTAACTCAAATTATTCGTGCAAGAATGAAAGAATTATTTGAATTAATAGATAGAGATCTTAAGAAAAAAGGATTAAAAGAAAAATTAACAAGCGGAATAGTTTTAACCGGAGGCGGTTCGCTTTTACGTGGTTGTGACGAGTTAGCGGCTGCCGTATTTGGTTTACCGACAAGAATTGGTATTCCGATGGATGAAAGCGGAAAAGTTGCACGACCCGAATATGCTACTGTAGCCGGATTGATACTTCCGTTCCCCGGATCAAATTATAGCATAAAAGAAGATCCGATTGAAAGCGACTTTATACCAAAAGCAAAAGAAAACAAAACGGCAAAACAAGAAAAGCCAAAAAAAGAGAAATCTAAGGCAAAACAAATTGCCGATAATATAAAGATACCGAATGATTTTGCAGATAAGATGCAAACGGTAATTAAAAAAATTAAAGACTTTTTAAATGATATATAGACCACAACAGGAGGCAATATGCACAAATTTGTCACTTTAGCAACAGAAGAGAAGAATACAAATGCTGCAATACTTAAGGTAGTAGGTGTTGGTGGGGGCGGTTGCAATGCAATAGAATACATGATAAAAAAAGGATTAAACGGAGTAGAGTATATTGCCGTTAATACCGATGCTCAAGCGTTGTTGACTAATTCTGCAAACCAAAAAGTACAGATTGGCGTTAATATTACAAAAGGACTTGGTGCCGGTGCTGATCCCACAATAGGGAAAAAATCGGCAGAAGAAGACCGTGAAAGAATTACAAAAGTTTTAGAAGGCTCTAATATGGTATTTATAGCCTGCGGTATGGGAGGCGGAACCGGAACCGGTGCTGCACCTATGATTGCTTCTATAGCACGCCATATGGGAATTTTGACAGTAGGTATAGTTACCAAACCATTTAAATGGGAAGGTAAAAAAAGAATGTTAAATGCGGAAAAAGGAATTCAAGAATTAAGTCAATATGTTGATAGTATGATTGTTATTCCAAATAGTCGTTTAATTTCATTAATAGAAAAAGGGACTGCGGCTTTAGATGCTTTTGAAAAGCCGAATGATGTATTATATCAAGCAACACGCGGTATTGCAGATATAATTACTTATACAGGTGTGATAAATGTTGATTTTGCTGATGTAAAAACGGTAATGTCCAACGGTGGTACTGCCTTAATGGGTATAGGTATCGCTGCAGGAGAAAATCGTTCGATACAAGCTGCAGAAAACGCAATTTCTTCACCTTTATTAGAAGGAATGAGTATCCGTGGTGCTAAACGTATTTTGTTAAACGTGACAAGCGGCAAAGATTATTCAATGGATGAAATTGATACAGGTAACGATGTTATATTTAAGGCTGCTGGTGATGAAGCAGATATTATATTCGGTTGGGTGGTTAATGAAGAAATGGGAGATAAAGTTACTTATACTGTTATCGCCACCGGATTTGAAGAAGTTAGTCAAAATGAACCTCCGGTTGCTACAAAGGTAGTTGCGGCTACTCCGCAAGCTCCTACTACTTCGCCAAAACCTAATCCTACAAAAGTACCTGAAGTTAGAACAACAATTCAGTACTATGAACCGGCTACAAATTTAGAAGATTTAACAATTCCGACATATAAACGCGAAACTGAAAGACAAAAGTTAAATGATGATAACTCAGATTTCATTCCTGTTGGTTATAAAGTTGAAACTTTAATCTCGGATTCATTGAATCCTACAATTGAAACAACACATACAATAGATGATATTGACGAGTTAGATAGCAGTTCGTTCTTGCGTAGAATGACAGATTAGTTTTCATTTAAAAAGCTGCTCCTAAAGGTTTCTGTTGTGGTCTTTAACTTTTGGGAGCGGAATTAATTCAAGACCCAATTCCCCATTATGATTTTTTAGTTTTCACCACGGCGTATTCAATAGTTACTTCATTTTTTATAAATTGTATTAAATCCAAAATTTTCTGTTCAGCACTTAATACTACACCAAATTCAAAAGTCTCTATTATGGGATAATATTTAATTTTTTTATAAATATTTTCTTCATTAGGGTAATAAAATATAATGTATTTTTTATATGGTAAAATAGAAGTATATACTGCTATTTTTTCCTCAGAAAGGAATTTGTAAGTAATAGTTTTATCATTAAAATCCTTTAATAATAAATAACTTAATGAAGAAAGTTTTTTACGATGTAGGGATAATGTTTTTTGTTTCAAATGGATACAAAAATTATTTATTACTAGTCCAGTTTCCGTATAATTATTGCAGGAACAAGTAAAACTTGGGAATAAAACAATTGAATCTTTGTAAAAAGTCTGTATGTTGGTTGTATTGTTAAGCTCGTCTAATTTATGTGTATAAATATTACTCTGAAAAGAAAAACAATACTCTTTTTCTAAATCTCTTAAATCCTCTAAAAATAAAGAGCCTTTATTAGCAATATTATGTTGAGATTTAAGAAGCACTATACACACGAGCGGTTAAAAAGAAGGCAACTATTGGGTAAAGCTTCACTTTGTTGCGTTCAACACAAATAGGTTGTTCAGAGCTGTTGGAAGAGTGTAACCAGATAACGTTTGGGGCTTTTTCATCATAATTTAATATTTTTACCGCACCTTTAGTCTCATCCCAACGAGCTGCCACAGGGCGTCCTTTTTCAGGTTTTTTACTAAAACTAATTAAAGCTATGTCACCCGGCTGTATAATAGGGGTCATTGAATATCCAAACTCTTTGTCAATCATTAATAGCGCATGATCGTTCGGACTATAATCTAAAACCATTTTTTGAACCCAATCGGTAAGGTCAACAAGTTCAGCCCTACCTGCAGGTATTGTTCCAAGCATTGCATACTCTAAAAAGTGAGGTAATTCATTTATCTCGGCTTTATCGGAAGGGATATATGATACAGAGTTTTCATATAAATAATTTTTGACATTAAATTCCCCCAAAAGAAGCCAATTAATATCGCAACCCATAACTGCTAATTTTTGCAAAATTTCACTACCCGGAGAAACAGTATCATTAAAATAACGATAAAGATTTTCTCTTCCTATGCCAAGTTCTTTTGAAAACTCGGTAAGTGATTTAAAATTGCTTTCTGCAAATTCTTTTAATCTTTTTCCTAAAGACATAATCGTGTCAAAAATGTTACATTTATACTTGATTATTGTTTCAAAATTGAATACATTTGTATAGCAATATACTAAATATTTATCATAAATGAAACAATAAAATGAGGTGCGAATGGAAAATTGGATAAAAGAACTTGATTATAAATCAGAATTTTCGGATGAGTACAACGAAATAATAGATTTGATAGGATTTGATAACTTTGTTAAGCTGTTTGTTAGATTCAAAAAATCAAATATCTATTTTTCAGAGGCACCAATAAATCAACTACGTAAAAAATATATAGTAAAATATGGGGAGAAATTAAGAGATAAAAATATTCCTATTAAAAAAATAGCAAGATTACTAGGAGTTTCCGAAAGGTTTATTCGCAATACTTTGAATGAAGAAAATTAATTATTAATAGATTTGTCTCAAAAGTCAAATTTATCAAACAATTTAATTTAGGCATATAATTTTTCGAATATTTTTTGGAAAATAAATTATTAAACACTTTATTAAGACTTTTGAGACAATCCTGTTTTTATGTATTTTCTCTATTTAAATAGTAAAATATTCCGCATATAGTTTTAGCATCAACAATATCACCAAACATAATTCTTCTAACGGCTTCTTTTGGAGTTAGTTCTATAACGGTCATTCCATATTCCCCTTCTTCTCTATCATGCTCTCCTAATGTTAAGGACGTAGCCAAATAAATATGAAGTTGCTCTGTACAAAAGCCGGGTGTGGTATATATTTTACCTAATGGTTTTATATTAGAACTTTTATATCCAGTTTCTTCGGTTAATTCTCTTTCGGCACAAACGAAAGGATCTTCGTTTTCATCAAGTTTTCCTGCAGGCAATTCTAAAAGGTATTTTTGCAAAGGATATCTAAATTGTTTTACAAAAACAATTTTCCCTTCATTTGTAATAGGTACAACAACAGAACCTCCTCTGTGAACCGCAATTTCGCGAATTCCTTTATTTCCGCTGTCATATTCTAACGAATCTACTTTAAGATCAAATACTTTGCCAAAATGCAATATCTGGGTATCGGTAACTCTATAGTTCATAATTCACCTCGTGATAATTCAAATTCAGTCTTAATATACAAAAATACTTAACAATTTACGAATAAAGTTCTAAATAAATACAAACAGCAATTTTAATTTAAAAATAAAAAATAGTTAACGAAACTAAAAAAATATAAATAGTAGTTAAAAACTTACTTAGGTAATAAAATCTAAATAGAGTATTTTTTAATTGCATCCTCAGGAATTCTACAAGGTTTACCTGATGAAATAGAGACTAAGGTGTAAATTACATTTCCAAAACAACACACAGTTTGATCAGATTTTCTTAAAATCCAAAAATTTACACTAACTTGAGCAGTCTTAATTTCACATACTTGAGTTTTAACAATAGCTATATCTGTAAGTTTAAGACCGTTTTTATAGTTAATATTTGCAGTTGAAGCAAACCAACTATAACCTCGTTCAATAAATTCTTCCATACTCATGTTATAACATCTTTGCATCTGGTCGTAACGGGCTAAAAGTAAATAGTCCAAATATTTTGAGTAATGGACATGGTTATTCATGTCTATATCATCCGGTCTTACAGTTATTTCGCTTTCAAATATTGAATAAGTCATTTTATTTAATTAAATTTAAATTTTAATGTTCAAAATATAACAAAATAAGGGAATATGGAAAAGATAAAAAACAGTTATTTGGGGAATGATGATTACTTTTGTTTTGGATGTTCACCTAACAATAAATATGGTTTAAAGATGGAATTTTATCAAGAGGGAGAAGAGGTAATATCTTTTTGGCAGCCCGAAAGCAGATTTGCTGGATACAAAAACATCTTGCACGGCGGAATTATTTCAACGCTTGCGGATGAGATTGCGGCATGGACAGTATCTACTTTACTAAACAAAATGGCAGTAACAGGAAAGTTAGAAGTGAAATTTGTTAAACCTACTTATATTGATAAAGGAAAAATAAAATTAACGTCAAAAATAGTGAAAGAAGCGCATAAAACAGTAATCATAAATGTAAAGCTATTGGATAATGAAGAAAACTTGTGTGCTGATTCTACGGTACTTTATTATGTTCTGGGAGATAAAAAAGTTGGGGATTTAAATATTTAATTTGATTTTTTTTGTAAAATGAATTACTTTGCAAGTTACAACATAAATACTTAATAAAATTGTTAAATATTTCATTAATTAATAAAAATCGGAGTAAAATGTGATTAAAAAAATACTTTTTATGCTTTTAATCTCTACTGTAATATTTGGTCAGGTTGAAGTTAGCACCCGTTTACAGCATGCATTGCAAAATGCAAAAGCTGACGAATATGTTTATGGCTTTATCTACTTAAAAGATCAAGTTGATATTAACGGTTTAGATGCAAGGCTTTACAAAGAAAAAGCAACCTTGCAACAACGTGCTTATGAAGTAATTACTGCTTTACAGCAAAAAGCAAACGAAACACAACAACCATTTATTGAACAATTTGAAAGTAAATCAGAAAGCGGTGAAATTTTTTCTTATCAACGTTTTTGGGTAGCAAACATGTTTAGTGTTATTGCAAAACCTGCATTCTTTTATGAAATGATGACTCGTCAAGAAGTAGCACAAATGGATTTAGACGCAGAATTGTTACTAGATGCTCCCCAAAAAGGAACTGTAACCGAATTAGGTACAGAAAGTGTTGAACCCGGTGTTAAAATAATTAATGCTCATAAATTATGGGAAATGGGAATTACCGGACAAGGTAGATTAGTTATGGGAATTGATACCGGTGTTGATTATAACCATCCTCAAATAAGTGCACGCTGGCGCGGACAACACGTTCCTACCAATCAAGCTTGGTTTGATCCTAGCGGTTCAACAACGCCAAACGATTGTGATAACCACGGAACACATACCATGGGAACAATGGTTGGTAGAATAGTTGGTGATACTATAGGTGTTGCTATTGATGCTGAATGGATTGCAGCAAAAACAATCTGTTCTTCACCTCATACTTCAAATTCAATTGCTGCGTTCCAATGGGCAATGAATCCTGATAATAATGCTACGACTACAAATGACATGCCGGATGCTATTTCTAACAGTTGGTATGATCCTGATATTACTGATGAATGTACCGGTTTATACAAACAAACTTTTGACGCATTAGAAGCAGCAGGTATTGCTGTAGTATTTTCAGCCGGAAACAGCGGCTCAGGTGTTTCAACAATAACTAAACCTAAAAATATTAATACTGATGAAGTTAACGTATTTTGTGTTGCTAATATTGAAGGAGCAGCATATTTATCAGGAAATATGAATCCGATAGCTAGTTCGTCATCTAGAGGTCCATCTACATGCGGCGGAACAGGTTCGTTATTAATTAAACCTGAAGTTAGTGCTCCCGGTACAAATGTACGTTCATCAATAAGAAACGGCGGATATGATTATTATACCGGTACTTCAATGGCTTGTCCTCACGTAGTAGGAGCAATTGCTTTACTAAAACAAGCTTTCCCAACATTAACCGGTAAACAAATAAAATTAGCTTTATACAACACTGCAAAAGATTTAGGAGCCGTAGGCGAAGATAATAACTATGGTAAAGGTTTGATAGATTGTTATGCAGCTTTCTTATCTATGGGTACACCGGATAACGTTGCACCTACAACAATAAATGATTTATCAGCAACAAACCCAACTTCTAATTCGTTAACTTTACAATGGACAGCTCCTTCTGATACTTCAGTAGGCGGTGTAGTTGGTTATGATGTTAGAATGTCAACTTCTCCTATTAATGCTGGTAACTTTGCGAATGCAACTCAAGTTGTATATCCTTCCGCTCCAAAACCAGCGGGTCAAACAGAAATGTTAGAAGTTACCGGATTGAGTTTTAATACTACTTATTATTTTGCAGTTAAATCGCGTGACGTATGGAGTAACTGGTCAGAAATTTCTAATTTTGCTAACGGAACAAGTTTAGTTGCTCCTATAGTAAATGTTACACCTGAAAGCTTATATCGTGAGATGGATAATGATCAAACAGCTTATGATACATTAACTATTAAAAACGTTTCTACTAGTCCTTCAACTTTGAATTATCAAGTAGAATTAGTGAATGCTACATTCCCAACAAAAAATGTATCGTTTAACTTAATGCCGGGAATTATTTCAAGTGACCGCACTTACGGTTCTAAAGAAACAGATGAAATGAATAACGGTTTAAGTATTGAAGGACAAGGTGGTCCTGATGCTTTCGGTTATAAATGGATTGATAGTGATGCTCCTAACGGTCCGGTTTTTGAGTGGGTTGATATAGCCACTACAGGAACAGAAGTAACCACATGGACTCCTACAAGTTCTTATTCAGGTACAGATGAAGGATATGCCGGACCTTTTGCTATGGGATTCAACTTTAAATTTTACGGCAATGTGTTCTCAAATATTTATTTCTCATCGAACGGATTTTTATGTTTTGCCCCATTATCCGGAAATATGTTTACAAATGCAACTATTCCTTCCGGAGGAGCACCTAATAATTATATTTCACCGTATTGGGATGACTTAGACGGAAAAACTACGGGTAAAGTTTATTATAAAGCCGAAAGTGATAAATTTGTTGTTCAGTACACAAATTGGCCTCGATATACCGGCTCGGGAGTATTAACCTTCCAGGTTCATCTTTATAAGTCAGGTAAAATAATGTTTTATTATAAAGAAGCTACAGTTGCTACAAATAATAGTATGACTGTTGGAATTGAAAACGGTGACGGTAGTATTGGCTCATTAGTTGCCTACAATGTTGTTTATGCAAAACCCAACCTAGCTGTTAAAATTTCGGCAGATCCTGATTGGTTAAGCACAAATCATGCTTCAGGTGTTTTAACTCAAAATAATACTGCTTTGTTAGAGTTAACTTACAAATCAGAGGATTTCCCGACAGGCGTTTATTCTATGGATGTTAAAATCACAAGTAATGATCCTCAACATAACCAAGTTATAGTACCTATTACATTAAAAATTATTGACGGTGGTGTTCCTGTTGAATTAACATCATTTAATGTCGATGTTCAGAAAAACGGAATATTATTAAATTGGATTACTGCTACGGAAACAAATAACAGCGGTTTTGCGATTGAAAGAAAAACTGAAGGAAAATCTTGGGAACAAGTAGGATTTGTAAACGGAAAAGGAAATACAACCGAACGTAGCTATTATCAATTTGTTGACGGTAATTTAGCTGTTGGAAAGTATTCATACAGATTAAAACAAGTTGATTTCAACGGACAATTTGAATATAGTCGTGTTGCTGATGCCGAAGTTATTGCTCCAAACGAATTTTCGTTAGAACAAAACTATCCTAACCCATTTAATCCAAGCACTTTTATAACTTACACGTTACCTGAAAAAGTTGAAGTTAATTTATCAATATACAACTCTTTAGGTGAATTAATGGTTACCTTAATAGACGGCGTGCAAGAAGCAGGTATTTATAAAACCGAATTTAATGCAAGCGGTTTTAGTAGCGGTACTTATATCTATAGAATTACTGCTACAGGTAGTAACGGCGTTTATACCCAATCAAAGAAAATGATATTAATAAAATAATAATTAACTAATTACGGTCTCCGATTTAGGAGACCTTTATTAAAATATACTATATAGGGGTATTTGTATGAAAAAAATGCTTATCATTTTCGCGTTTTTAGGTCTATATTTAGGCATGAACACATCTGTTTCGGCACAAAGCTGTGATATTTTGTATTTTTGCGTTAAATATGATGATGGTGAAAAGGACTGTTCCGATAGATTTTATGCGGGTTCTTTAACCGTGATGGCCAAATTAGCTAATGAAATATATTATGAAAAAGTATATGTTCAGTTAGATAAATTTGAACCAAGAACCGGAGAATTTAAGTATTATGATGACTATGAATTTACTACGGATCCGGATATGACCTACATCTACTTCCCGGGAATTAACTTTAAAGATAGAGGTTTTTACCGTGTCTTTTTGTTGAATCCTAGTAAAGAAACAATTACAAGTGCATTAATTGAAATAATATAATGTTACTGTAAATATAAATTCTAAAATCCTCCGAAAAAATCGGAGGATTTTTTTTGCCCACTATTTGAAAATAGTGGTAATTGAAGTTAAAAGTTAGAGTTCAAGGGGAATAAATTAGTCTTTTTGAAAAAGATGGGGTATCAATTAGCACAATCTTTAGATTATAGTAAAAAGCAGATTAATCTATTCATTTTTTTGATACTTATTATCAATACAAATTAAATATTATTTTAAAATTAAATAAATTTTTATTAGTAAAATTTCAGAAGTTTTATTATAATTATTTTTTCTGTAAAGAATTTATTATTAATATGCCATTTGTCAAAGTTTATATCCATTGTGTTTGGACAACAAAAAATCGTTTTCCTTATTTTAAAGATAGTAGGATTCGGCATTCAGTTTGGAAGCATATTAGGGAAAATGCTGAATCCAAGGGGATTCATATTGATTGTATTAACGGGTTTTGCGAACATTGCCATTGTCTAATTTCCCTTAATCCAGAACAATCGATAAGTGGAATTATAAAACTATTAAAATGGGAATCTTCAAATTGGATAAATAAACAAAATATTTTCACTAGTAAATTTGAATGGCAAGATGAATATTTTACCGTTTCTATTTCGGAATCAATGGTTCAAATTGTTAGAGAATATATAAGAAATCAGGAAATTCATCATCAAAAGAAATCATTTGTCGATGAATATAATGAATTTATTGAAAAGTATAAATTTAAGCTGAATA
Source organism: Bacteroidota bacterium (assembly GCA_023447335.1). GTDB lineage: Bacteria > Bacteroidota > Ignavibacteria > Ignavibacteriales > Melioribacteraceae > JAEXOD01. Next base: position 8,857 of record JAEXOD010000194.1, on the reverse strand, counting down.
AATTGCAAAATTAAAAATATTATCAGGTAACCACTATTTGAAAATAGTGGTAATTGCATATATAACGGAAGGTTTTTAAGGAATAAATATTAATTGTTTTGCAAGGTGTATCAATTACCACTATCTTTAGATAGTGGGGAAAAAGGGTTATCGGGTAACCACTATTTGAAAATAGTGGTAATTGAATATATAACGGAAGGTTTTTAAGGAATAAATATTAATTGTTTTGCAAAAAGTATAATCTGAATTACCACTATCTTTAGATAGTGGGGAAAAAGAGTTATCGGGTAACCACTATTTGAAAATAGGGGTAATTGTGTATATAACGGAAGGTTTTTAAGGAATAAATATTAATTGTTTTGCAAAAAGTATAATCTCAATTACCACTATCTTTAGATAGTGGGGAAAAGAATATCAAAAGGAAATAACCGAAACAAATAGTAATTATTTCTTCTTTTTCTTTTCTAACATTTCAACAACTATCGGTGGTACAAAAGCAGTTATATCACCGTTAAATTGAGAGAGATTACGAATGATAGTGGAGTTTAAATAAGTGTATTTTTCGTGCGGCATCAAGAAAATTGTTTTAATTCCGCCTGATAGTTTTCTATTCATTAAAGCCATCTGAAACTCGTATTCAAAGTCGCTTATAGCACGTAAACCACGGATAATTCCAACCGCACCTAAAGCCTTTGCATGATCAACGGTTAAGCCGTCAAAGGCATCTACAACTACCTTACTTTCGTCCTTAAAGCACTCTCTTAGCATATACAGCCGTTCTTCCAAAGAAAACATACAAACCTTTGCAGGATTACGCGCAATTGTTACTACTATTTCGTCAAATAAGTCAACTGCACGTTTAACAATATCAACATGTCCAAATGTAACAGGGTCAAAAGTTCCCGGATAAATTACTCTTTTCATTTTATACCTTACATAAAAAATTTAAAAATACAGCTATCACCAATTCTTCTAAAAGGTTCAGCTTTAAAGTTTTCAATATCTTTATCTAATGTTTGAATTGATCGTTCAATAATAATTACACCGCCTTTTTTAACAAATTCGTTTTTAACTAAATTTGTAAAAACATCATAAATATCATATTTATAAAAAGGGGGATCCGCAAGTATTAAATCATATTGTTCATGTTGAGCTAAACGAGAAAATTTAATAGCCTCTAACTTGTAGATATAACAGTATTCATCAGCTTGTAGTGATGAAATGTTTTCTTGAAGTACTCTTCCTACCGCAAAATTGCTTTCGACAAAATGAACGGAGCCTGCTCCTCGGCTTAAAGATTCTAATCCTAATGAACCACTACCGGCATATATATCACAAACAGAAATACCTTCAAAATCGAATTCGTTAGTAAGGTGATTGAAGAGGGATTCTTTTACTTTGTCAGTTGTTGGTCTTACGGCTTTGGAGTTTGGGAATTTTATGGGTCTTCCTCGGTATACGCCGGATATTATTCGCATTATTCTAATCTCAAAACTATTCCTAATGGGGCTGAAAATGTAAGTATTTTACGTTGTAACAAATTGTTGTTTTTAACAGTCTCAGATTGTAAAATATTTTCAAAAGGTGATACACGAACTAAATCTAAATTTAATTTAGTTCGTATTTGGTCTATTATGTTTTCCGTAACGGAATCAGTAAAAATATATGCTTTATGGATCGAATTACTATCAATTTCAGATTCTTTTAATGTACTAAAAGCATTTTTTACGGCAGTAATTATTTCTTGAATATTTTGGTATGGGAAAGATTTAATAAATACGGGATTAGTTCCTTCCAAGACCATAAAATGAACCGAATCTTCCGTTAAATATATGCTAACAGAGTTTTGTAATTTGTTAAAGTCATTAGCAGAAAAAATTGTTAAGTTTGCCGCAAGATGAACATTATCTATAAATTTAATTTGAAGCTTGTTGGCAGAGGCAAATTTATTTATTATTCTCAATATCCTTTTTTCTAAAGCATAAAAAATAATAGTGTTTTTTTTATAAATAGAACTATCTTCAATTTTGATATGCCTAATTACAAAATCGCTTGAATTTAAGTAAGGATATAATACCGAAAATTCCCATTTAACTAGTTCGGATATGTCTTTATCTAATAAAGTGTTGTCAAAAGGGATTGAGACGATCTTAAAAAATTCGTAGGGAAGAAGAAACGAAGAAAATTTGCTATTAATAGGTTTGTTAAGTTGAAGAGAGTTAAATGCAGCTCGGAGAACGGAGATAAGTTTAGTTTCTTTTACGTCATAATCAATAAAGTCTGAAAAGAATTCCTCATCTGCGTTCTCCAATACAAAATTCGTGTCGTTAAAATTAACTTCTACAAGCTGAAGCTTGGATTTTGTTATATTAAAGCCGACATGATTTTGAAAGAGCGCCATTTATCAAATTATTCCCAAGAAGCAGTGTTTTTTAAAGCGTCGCTATATATATCACCGATTTTGCCATAATTATCAGGGCATTCAATTAAATATCTATTCCCTTTAGTAACATGTTTGTTTACTCGTACAACTTTGCCGCTTCTATCTATAACGGTATCTGCTACCTCGCTGCTATCTATAGCAAGTTTATAAGCAAGATATGATTTTGGTGAAAAGCGTAAAGATTCTGCTAAGTCTGGTTTAAATGGACCAACTGTTAAATCTCTAAACGGATTTTTGATTTTGCCGGTAATTGTATCCGGTTTTGTCATTAAATCAATAACAACTTGTTCGGTTTTTAAGAATGTTATTAAACTATCGATACTACTAGTATATCTGCCATGTTTTTTCTGGAATAAAATCTGAGCTTCTCTTAAGTTAGACATTCTAGCACGTGATTCAGTTTTAAAATATGTTTCTCTTGCAACTACTTCCTGTGGTTCTAAAATAGCAACCTGAATTAAAATATAAGCAAGTACTAATATAACAGCATAAAGAACAGCATGAACATACCATGGTTCATTTTTAGAAATCATTTTTCCTCCGGATATTATCTTTTTCTCTAATTAATTTTCAATTTTTGTCTTTTAAGAACTAATTTTTTTTAATACCACTAATTTGTTAAAGTATTTTGTCATAATCAACATTTTTTTTGCAAATATTAATAATATTTACAAAAAAATTACTTTTTAATACCTTTTTATCAAGGATATAAAAAGTATATAATCAACCAAAAAATAGTTCTTTCGGCTTTTAAAAACAATGATAAAAAGAACCCCTAAAATTACTTAATATAGATGTAAGTTTTAATATTATCAAAATGGGAACGGCTTATAATACCGGCTTTTACTATATCAATGCAAAAGTTTAATTTCCCTTCTTTTCTTAACGAAATTATTTTTTCGGCTTTAATTTTGGAAATACCTTCAATATTTGAAAGTTCTTCCAAATTTGCTTTTAGTAAATTAACGGGTTTTTGTTTTAATACTTTAGCTTTTGAAGTTCTGGTTGAAGTTCGTTTTTCTTTATGAATGCTTTTTGCATTAAAAACGGAATCTTGTTTTTTATAATCAAATGCTTTCTGCTCGCTTTTATTGTTAAATAAGAAGTAAGCTACTATACTAATTATAAAAAAAATGGATAAAAAAAGTAAAGCTTTAGCTTCTTTTAGCGTTAATCCAAAATTGGCAGTTAAACTTTTTTTATCCTTCAAATTTGTCAAAATCTATTTATGAATGATTTGGTACTTTAATATTCGGCATTTTTTGTAATTCTTTTAACATATCTTTTTCTTTGCTATCAACTTTTGAAGGAACAAAGATATTAATTTTTACAAGCTGATCACCTGCACCGTGTGAATTAAGATGCTGAATTCCTTTTTCACGCATTTTAAGAAATTTACCCGGCTGTGTTCCCGGATCAATTTTTAATTTTGCTCTACCGTTTAAAGTCGGTATCTCAACCTCGGTACCTAAAACCGCTTCAGGATAACTTAGCATCAATTCATAAACAATATTATCTCCTTCACGAACAAAATACTCATGTTTTGCTTCGCTAAATACTACGATAATATCACCGTTTGGTCCGCCGTTTTTTCCGGCATTGCCTTCGCCACGTAAGGTCATGTAACTGTTATCCACTACTCCTGCAGGCACATTAATTTTTATTGTTGATTCTTCTAAAATTCTACCGTCACCGGCACATTTTCGGCAAGGGTCTGAAATTACTTTACCGGTACCGTTACAATTGCTACATTGAGCTATATTTACAAATTGTCCAAAGAATGATTTTGATACTTGTTTAATTTCGCCTGTTCCTTTACAAACCGAACAAGTATTAAACGAAGAGCCGTCTTTAGCACCCGTACCGCTACATGTAGTACAACGAATATATCTTTTAATTTTTACTTTTTTATTAGTTCCCGTGGCAATTTCTTCAAGAGATAATTTAAGATTAATTCTTAAATCGCTGCCGGGGGTTCCCGTGCTTCTTTGGCTTCCCCTTCCTCCTTGTTGGGCTCCTCCGAAGATGTCATCAAAAATGCTGCCGCCTCCGCCAAAAATATCGCCAAAATTTCTAAATATATCATTAATATCCGAATATCCGTGAAAATCTTGACCTGCATTCATACCCTGATGACCATATTTATCGTATCGTGCTCGTTTTTGATCATCATTTAGTACTTCATAAGCTTCTGCTGCTTCTTTAAATTTTTCTTCTGCTTCCTTATTATCAGGATTTCTATCCGGATGATATTTCATAGCTAATTGACGATAAGCTTTTTTAAGATCATCTTTAGTAGCTTTTTTATCAACTCCAAGAATTTCGTAATAGTCTCTTTTACTCATTGTTTTTTACCTATATTAAAATTATTCGGTAACACTTTCGTTATTTTGTGTATCATTAATCGGTTCATCATTTACACAAACAATAACTTTTGCGTGTCTAATTACTTTATCTTTATAAATATAACCTGCCTCAATTTCCTGTAAAATTTGGTCATTCGGAATTTCATTATTAGGCTGCTGAAGAAGTGCTTCGTGAAAGTTAAAATCGAATTGCCTCCCCGTGGTCTCAATTTTTTTCACTCCCTCCTCGGTAAGTGTTTTTGTGAATTTATCGAATACCATTTTTATTCCGCTTACAAACGAATGGTTTGACAAGTCGTCCGGTATATGAGAAAGAGAACGAGACAAATCATCGTATATCGGTAGTATCTTTTTTATCATGCTTTCGGATGAGTATTTAAAGAAGTCAGATAGTTCGTTTTGTGCTCTTTTTTTATAGTTTTCAAATTCAGCTAAAGTTCGCAGCCTTTTATCTTTTGCATCCGATAGTTCGGATTCTAAAGATTTAATTTTCTCGTTTAATGTTTTTATTTCCTCTTCAAATTTACTTGTTTCGGAAATCTCGATATTTACTTGTTCTTCGTTTTCCAATTTAGGTTCTTCCTGTAATTCGGTTTGTACTTTTTCCGTAGTTTCAACGGTTTCGTTACTATTTTCTTTATTTTTTGTGTTTTTGTTATTTTCTTTTTCTGCTTTCATAAACTCTCATTATCCTCTTATTGTTTTTTCTTTAATTCTGATGTTAATATATCTGCTATATATAAAATTGCCGCAATTGATTTTGAATATTCCATCCTTTTAGGTCCGATTATTCCCAATATTCCTACTGTTTCACCAACCTTGTAATCTTTAATAACAAAACTGTAGTTATGCAATATTTCGGATGGGTTTTCGGAACCTATTGAAACAGATACCGCATTTCCGTCCGGTTTTTTGCTATCCATAATATGAATAATTATATCTTTATTTTCAATCAACTCAATTATGCTTTGAAAATTTTCAATATCGTCAAATTCGGGTTGTCTTAAAATATTTTTTGTTCCGGAGATAAATGCCTTATCATTAAAACTTGTATCCGAAAATATTTTATCTGCCGAATCTAAAAATAAGCGAATGATGGAATGGTTTTCCATATTTGCCGCATTTTTTATCCTTTCTCCGAATGTTCTTTTAATTTCGTTAAAAGTTAAATCAGTTAACCTTTCATTAAGAATAACTTGAACATTTTCAATATCTTTTGTTTCGATTTCGGTTTCCAGTTCCATAGTAATAGTCTTTACTAATCCGCTACGAATACTTAAAACTACCAAGATTCTTTTAGAAGAAAGTTGGACAATCTGAATTTTTTCTAAAATGGCAGATTCAAATTTTGGAAAAGTAACACAAGCAAGTTGATTAGTGATATCACTAAGAATAACCGACGAAATTCGAAGTAAATCTTCGGTATCAGATGAATCCTGATTTAACCTTCTAATAATTTGGTTTTTTTGATCTACGGCAAGATCAGTAATTTCCATAAGTGAGTCCACATACAAACGATAACCTTTATCTGTAGGAATTCTACCTGCACTTGTGTGTGGATGACCCAAAAAACCGGTATCTTCCAAATCTGCCATAATATTTCTAATTGTAGCAGGAGAAAGCCCCAAGTCATACTTGCGCGCAATATTGCGACTTCCTACCGGGTTGGCAGTAAGAATAAATTGATGAATTACATTACGTAATATCGCTTTTTCTCTATCGGTTAATATGTAGTTTTCCACTTTCCAAAAAATTTTAATATAACTTGCAAATATACAAAAATTTTTCCTATTGTTAAAAAGATCATAACTTTACCGTTTTCCTTAATAAGCTTTTACAATTTTTTTGGCTTATCAGTTCCTTTTTTAAATTAATAAGCTTATCTTTAAAAAGTTAAAAAATAAAAATTAAGAGGATAAATTGGAGAACACTTACAAAGCGGCAGGTGTAGATATTAAAGCAGGGGACGAAACTGTTGATAGGATTAAAGTATTGGCAAAATCAACATTTACAAAAAATGTACTTTCAGGCATTGGTCATTTCGGAGCATTTTTTGAAGCAGATTTTCCCGGTTATGAAAAACCTGTTTTGGTTAGCAGTGTAGACGGAGTAGGCACAAAATTAAAAATTGCATTTTTGATGAATAAACATGATTCTGTCGGTCAAGATTTAGTTAATCATTGTGTAAATGATATTGCTGTTTGCGGTGCTAAACCTTTGTATTTTATGGATTATTTTGCAGTAGGTAAATTATTTCCGGATGTTGCCGAGCAAATAATTAAAGGATTTGCCACGGCATGTATACAAAACGGTGTTGCATTAATCGGTGGTGAAACTGCAGAAATGCCCGGATTTTATTCTGAAGGAGAATATGACATTTCCGGTACCATAGTAGGGGTAGTTGAAAAATCAAAAATTATTGACGGTAAAAGTGTAAAACCCGGTGATGTTTTAATTGGGTTCAAATCTGTCGGTTTACATACAAACGGTTACTCTTTAGCTCGTAAAGTTTTATTGGAAAAATTTAATGTTACAGATAAAACAGATTATTTCGAAAATTCGATTGGTGAGGAATTATTAACCGTTCATAAATCGTATTTAGGGTTAATCGAAAAACTGAAATCCGAAATAGAAATAAAAGCATTTTCTCATATCACAGGCGGAGGTATTATAGGCAATACCAAACGTGTTACTCCAAAAAATATGAATTTAAAAATTGATTGGAATGCTTGGGAAGTTTTACCGATATTTAAATTGATTCAAGATACGGGAAATATAACAGACGAAGAAATGAGACATGTATTTAATATGGGTATAGGTTTAATTGCCTTAGTTGATAAAAATGATGTTGATCACACTCTTGAAATTGCAGCTAAATACGGCGAAAAAGGTTATGTGATGGGAATTGTTGAATAATTCTTTATACTGAAGAGGAATATATGTTTATAGATACACATTGTCATTTGTTTTATCCTAATTTTAACGGCGAAGTTGATAAGGTTATATCTAACGCCAGAGATGCCGGAGTTGATTATATTTTAATTCCCGGTACAGATATTGCGTCATCTCTTCAAGCGTTAGAACTTGCCAATAAATACGATTTTATTTATTGTTCTGCAGGGGTTCATCCTCATGATACAAAAGGATGGGATAAAAGCCTATTAGAAACAATAAAAAATATTGCGATGAATGAAAAGGTGGTTGCAATCGGAGAAATAGGATTAGATTATTATTATGACTTTTCACCAAAAGAAGATCAAATAAAAGCATTTACCGATCAATTAGATTTAGCTGTAGAATTAAAACTTCCTATTATTATTCATAATAGGGAAGCTGACGATGATATGATGGAAATAATGCGTTTATATAAAGAAAAAGGAATACGTGCTCAGTTTCATTGTTTTGCAGGTTCATTAAACGAAGCCCGAGAGTTAATAGAGATGGGGCATTTTATTTCGTTTACCGGAAATATAACATATGCAAAAGCAGATAATTTAAGAAAGATTGTTAAAGGAATAGAATTAGATAATTTATTGTTAGAAACGGATGCACCTTTTATGACTCCCGTTCCATTTAGAGGACAGAGAAATGAACCGGCAAATATTAAATATGTGGCTCAAACAATTGCCGATATACAAGGTACTACAATTGAAGATGTTGCCAGAACTACTTCATTAAATGCACATAAATTATTTGGAATAGGAAAAATGCCGAAGTTATCATTTACTTATAAAATTAGAAATTCGCTTTATATTAATGTTACCAATAGATGTAACGCCGATTGTGTTTTTTGTGATAGAAAAGGGGATGCTATTGTTGCCGGATATAATCTAAAAATGAAAAAATCGGAAGAACCGGAAGCAGAGGTTTATATTAAGGAGATAGGTAATCCTAAAAAGTACGAGAGTATAGTATTTTGCGGTTACGGTGAACCTACTATTCGTTGGGATGTTGTTAAAAAAATAGCAAAGTATGTAAAAGAAAACGGCGGTAAAACACGCATGAATACAGACGGTCACGGGAATTTTATTAATAAACGAGATATTAC
>JAEXOD010000139.1 GCA_023447335.1 Bacteroidota bacterium | reverse complement strand
ACTTGATTCTTACCTCCGGTAGTATCTTTTCCTAAGGTAAAATTATATATCCGTTGTAATTCCTCGTAAAGGAAAATATTTTCTTTTTTAATAGTTTTTATTAAACCACCGGTTGATTCATACGAAGAATGAAAAGTTAGTTTAACTTGGGGTGAATTTACAACGATGGAATCAATCTTAACAACAAGTCCCGAATCAGAAATCGGAGATGCAGGAATAAATAATTTTCTATTAATTTGGTCAAGGGTTTGAGATTCAGATTTAACCGAAAGAGTAATAGGATTAACAAAATTTTCATAAATTTCAGGCGTGCTTATTGATACAGTTTTAACAGCTTTTGAATTTGGCAGAACGTAAAACGGGCTTGTACCATCATAACTTTGAACATACTCGCCACCGGATAATGATAATTTTAAGTTAGAATATTCTAAAAAAGTATTATTATATATTTCAGTTAATACAGAATTTTGAGTAGGGAATAATAAATTATTTTCGATTGATAAATATGTAGGTAATTGGCTTCTCATAAACAAACCATTTGGGAATGAAGGTATGACAAAGTCAATATCAAAGCTTAAAGTTATTGATTCACCAGGAGCTACTTCGGTATCAGATTTTTCTAATTTAATACCCGTATCGTATAACTCTGACAGATTAATAAATTGGTTATTAAATAATGTAAACCAATTATCAATTTGAATAATATTAGGAACATTCGCAGGAAAGGACATTTTAACCCCAATCCCTTTAGGATTTGTGCTTCTTTCCCATAAATCAAGTTGTTGTGGAAGTGTGTTTTGATACTGCCGTGAATATTGTATTAATTCATTGTTTTCATAAATAAAACTATCTCCCCATTTGCCAAGTGCGGGGTCAAATAATATACCTGCACCTATATTAATTGAAGTCGTTTTTTTATTTACCATTTTAAGAGTTAAGCTAATTTTGCTTCCGTTATCTTTAACGGTTAGGGAAAAAAACAAATTTAGATCTGGATCTTCTGCTTTTAAAAAAAGAGTATCAGTAGTTGAAAATATTTCAATAGACTTTCCATAAAAATAAGTCTCAATCAACTTATAAACACCGTCAACTTTAAAGTACGGAAAAGAGGTCATTGCATAGGGATGACCAAATGTAATTTGACATTTATCATCCAAAACACTTTCATTTAGACCATAATTTGTTCCGATAGTAAAATATCCGTCTTTTAATAGCGAAATTTCTGATATTGGATTTGAAATAAAACCATAAGTAGGAATGGTACTTACTGGGGATTCGATATCACACTCCTGCCCCACGTTCTTATTAAAATCTAAATCATACTTTAACTTATTTTGCCCGCTTACACACAAATATGCAAGAAACAAAAGAGATACAAGTAACTTATTAAACATGTTGTCCTCATAATGTTATTACTTAATTGCTTGTCAATTTAAGCATATTTTCTCAAAAAAGCAATTATAAAGGTACATTACTGAGTAATGCGAATTACATCACAAAAAATGTTACCGAAAAGATTTTGAAAAAAGGTCGTTGCGTAATAAATTAAAGTTACCAAACAAAATAATTTATAAAACGAACGGAGTCCGTATGACGCAACAAACCAAAGAAGAAATATACAAAAAATATCTGAAAAACGTCTCGTTCTTCTTTTATAAAAACATTTTAACTTGGCTATTTTATGAATTTATTCCTATTTTTTGGTAAGATTTAATTTTGATTATTTATGAAACAATAATTTAAGAAGTAGTTATTTCAAGCATATTTAAAAATTAATTCTTCTTATTAAATGTAATTCAAAGAAAAATACTTTTTTGATCTCAGGCTATATTATCATAATATTATATTACCGCACAAATTTACTTAATGTACAAAAGTATTGTTTAATTTTCCAATCAATTCTTAGTAATATCAGTAAATATTGGCTAATTTAAGTAATTACCTTTCATTTCACCATAAGACTTAGAACCTACACCCCTGTACACCAAGAACACCTTATACAAACGGACTAACTGACCAACAGACCCCACTCTTCAATAATCTATACCCCCTTTGTCTAAAATGCGAGTTTAATAAATCTTCGATTTCCTATGCAAATTATTAAATAATTGCGTATTTTTAGTTATAAAAATAGAGAGTTTTGACATGGAACTTAAAAAACCCGACATGAGATATAAATTTAATGATAAGGACGAACCGACAGACGAACAATTGGCTTGGATAATGAAAGAAGTTGGAGACGAGGCAAGAGAGCAGTCTGCAAAAGAAAAAGATATTATAAAGAAGATGATTAAAGACGCGGTTGAGAGAAATAAACAGAGAACTAAAGCCTATGGACTATAAACCAATTTTAATCGTGATTGCTGGTCCAAACGGCTCGGGTAAAACATCTTTGACCGGGAAAATATTAAAACACGAATGGTTTGCGGATTGTACTTATATTAATCCCGATTTTATTGCTCAAGAGAAATTCGGAGATTGGAACTCTCCCGAAGCTGTTATCAGTGCTGCAAATTATGCCCATGATTTAAGGTATGAACTTTTGGGTACCAGAAAAAGTATGATATTTGAGACGGTATTTTCTTCGGAAGAGAAGATTAAGTTTGTAATGGAAGCAGTAAAAAACGATTATTTTGTTAGACTGTTTTTTGTGGGGACAGATAGTCCGATTATCAATTCCGCACGAATAGCAAAAAGGGTTTTAGGTGGTGGTCATGATGTGCCAATAACAAAAATCATTAGCAGGTATTCAAAATCGATTGCAAATTGTGTTACGGTTGCAAAGGAGGTAGATAGACTTTATGTGTATGATAACTCTGTAGATAACCAAGACCCTATACTTCTGTTCCGCATGACCAAAGGGAAACTTGAAAAGAGATACAGAGATATAAACGAATGGGCAAAAGAAATTTACAATTGCGGATCCTAAGCCACCGCTTAATTACAAATTAATCTTTGAATCATCAATATTGGGCACAGCGTTAAACCGACCCTGCAAATATGCTTTGCTCAAATCCGGTGTGTCTCTGAAATCATTAAAATCAAACAAAGAATACAAATCCGTTGAACCGTCTTTCTTTATTCAAAATTTATTTAACCAAACATACCAATATCTGCCTTACCTTGCCATTTCATTCCCATGACTGAAGTCGTGTGTTATTTAACCTTCAACATTTAGAATTTAACATTTATTCTAAGACAAGTCCCATCCACTCGTTTAATGTTGTTTTTTCAACAACATTTAATCCTACACTGTTATATGCTTTAACAATATCTTCTTCATCGGTAATTAATAAACCTGATAAAATTAGTGTTCCGTTACCTGTAAGTTTGTTTTTTATTAATTCTTTAATATCCAATAAAATTGGTTTGTTAATATTTGCAAGAATTAAATCAAAATTATCTTCTTCCAAATCTTTTAATTCGCCTAAAACAACATTTACTTTTTCACTAACCTCGTTTAGTGCAGTATTTTCATTACCGTTTAAATGGCACCATTCGTCATTATCTAAAGCAACAGCATATTCGGCACCAAGTTTTACTGCGGCAATTGCCAAAACTGCCGTACCGCTTCCTACATCTAAAACTCGCTTCTTACCTTTTATATATTTTTCAACTAAACCTAATACTATTTTTGTGGTTTCATGTTCGCCTGTTCCAAACGACATTTTAGGATCTATAGTAATAACCAATTCATCGTTAATTTTTTCGTATGGCTTTGTTGATGGTTTAATAACAATATTATTGGTAACTTTAATAATATTCAAGTTTTTTTCCCACTCCTCATTCCAGTTTTTCTCTTCAAATTCACTTACTTCAATTGAATAATTTGTTATTTCACCGCTTTCAACCAATGATTTTAATATATTTTCAATTGCTTCATAACTGACAGTGCTATTTTCGCCTGTATAAACCGTAGCATAGGTATCATTATCCAAAAATCCGCCAATTTCTAAATCCCATAAAAATCCGCTCAAAATATCAGGGTTATATGGAGTAGTATAAATATTGAATTGTTTATATTTTTTCATTATTATTCCAAATTGCTTAAAATTTCACAAATTTTATCTTGATAATTTCTAACCGTTTTGCTGCTTCCCACAAAGTTTTGGGTCATTATAGAAAATGAAATTAATGCACCGTTTTTTGCAGTTAGATAACCCGTTAGCGTACTTACGCCGCTCAAAGTTCCCGTTTTTGCATGAACATTATTATAGCAGTTTCCGGTTTTCATTCTACTTCTTAATGTTCCGTCTACCCCGCCAATCGGAAATGAATTATATAACATTCTAAAAGCAGGATTGTTGTTATTATAAATGTATTTTACTACAGCATTAAGCATTTCGGCAGAAACTAAATTATAATAAGAAACTCCGGAACCGTCAGCCAGTCTATACACTTCAGGATTTAAACCTGCCAGAGTAATTAAGCTATCTATTAATTTTACCCCGTTTTCCGGAGTTGCCGGTTTCCCGTAATATTGCATGGCAATTGCTCTTAAGGTCATTTCCGCACTAAGGTTATCACTCTGTTTATTTAAATTATCTATTACATCCTTAAATGCGCGTTCTATAGAGCATAGTTTAATTGCATCTTGAGGAATTACTTTATAATCAAAACTTTCATTTAATTTAATTCCCTGTTTCTTCAATTCTTCTATTGCAAGCGTCATAAAATAAGCGTTGCCGTCAAAAATATTTATCTTAAATGTATCCGGATTTTCGGAAACACCTAATTTACCTATAGCCGTAAAATCATTTCCTCTTAAAACCCAATTACGCGTGATATCGAATTCATCTGTTACACTTGCGGTTACTGCATTATTAATTAATTTAACATATTTTGAAGAAGGTATTAATTCAACAATAGGTTTTTCCCCTAATGTTGATGGCTTAAATGCTGCGTTAATACAATTATCATTTATTACAAGCGGAGTTAATGAAGGGAAATCACTTGAAGGATCGTCATCCCACATCCAGCCTTCTCCCCAGAATAAGGAATCGCCGGCGCTTATATCTCCGTATATTTTCCCTTTAATTTTTGTAATACCTGCTTCTTTTATCTTACTAACTAATGTTGATAAATCATTTAATGAAAAATCCGGATCAAATCCGCCTACAAAATAAACATCCCCTTCTAAAACATCCTTATTAATTTTCCCCGTATAATAAACGGAAGTTGAGAAATTGTAATCACCGCCAATAAACTGTAACGCAGTAGCCGTAGTTAAAACTTTTTGATTACTTGCGGGTCTCATCAAAAGTTTTTCGTTTTTGCTATAAATTTGTTTTTCGTTTGTTAAGTTGTAAGCATCAATAGCTATGTTACAGCTTTTAAAATATTCGTCATTAAGTAAACTATCTAACTGAAATTTTACCTTATCATACGAGCTTTGCCCATATAAAAAACTTACCTGTAAAACAACTACCAAAACCAATAAATACTTTTTCATAACTTCTCCTTAAAAATATGGACGTAATCTAAAATCAACACCTATTTCTTCCGTAATAAACTTTTTTGCTATCTCTGTATCAACTTCACTTAAACCAACAACAGACATTACTACACTTGTAAAATTTTTAGCTTTTTTGGCAAAATCTATCATTTCTGCATGTAAAGATCTGTCAACTCTCATTAAAGAGGCATATTGATCAGGATCAACTGAATTTAAACTAATAGAAACAACGTCTATTAAACCTTCCAATTCGGGAGTAATAT
>JAEXOD010000132.1 GCA_023447335.1 Bacteroidota bacterium | reverse complement strand
AGATAGAATAGGCTGGGACGGCTCTATTGATAATGGTCACGATCCGATAATCAGTAATAAAGAGATGGCGTATTCATATATTTTGCTTTCGGAAGGTCGTCCTACGGTTTTTTATAAAGATTATTTTGATTATGGTTTTGCAGGTAAAATTGATACTTTGGTTTGGATTAGAAAAACATTCCTTTACGGAGGAACTACTAAGCGGGGAGGATTAAATCCCTGGTATTTAGGCGGAAACGGTAATCAAAGTGAATTATCTAAAAACTTATATATTGCCAGACGAGACGGAGGGAACAATAAACCTCAAGTATTTTTAGTTATCAATAATCATCCTACGGATTGGCGTGGCGTATGGGTAAATTCAAATCATCCGAACCAGGTGTTTAGGGATTATACAGGGAAAGCAATGGATAAGACTTCTCAAAATGACGGACGTGTTGAATTATGGGCGCCGCCGAGAGGTTATGCTGTTTATGTTCCGGATACGACACAATCTATAAACCATACTCCGGTTCTGCAAAATATTGCAGATAAAGTTGCTTATACAGGTTCAAACTTTAATTTTAAACCTGTTTTTGCGGATGCTGATAACAATAATCTAACTTTCTCCTTAGTTAATAACCCGGGTTGGTTATCTGTTTCGAACACCGGAATTGTTTACGGTATACCGGGATCGAACGATATCGGAGAATCAAATGTAATTTATAAAGTTACAGATACCCATAATGCAACTGCGCTTGATACATTCAAAGTAACTGTTCTTTTGAACAGAGCTCCTATTTTTACATCACTTACGGATACTGTTGCTTTTGCGACTAAACGTTTTGAAAGAAGGGTTAAAGCAACAGATCTTGATAATGATACATTGAGATACTCATTAAGCCAAAAACCAAATTGGTTAAACATTGAAACTTTAAGCGGTCTTTTAAGCGGAACACCTGCACCGGAAGATACCGGTTCGTTTAATATAATTGTAACTGTTACCGATAATAAAGGGGTTTATGATACTACCGGTTTTGGATTAACTGTTAAAAAATCTGGGGATACATTAATAGCTACGTACGGTAAACCAAATATTGACGGCGTTGTTAACGTTTCGGATGATGATTGGTTAAGTAGTTGGTTAGTTATTGCCGATTCTGATAGCGATAGTTATTGGAGGACTCCTGATTCGTTAAATAATGAAATTTTTGCGGTTTACTCAACATGGGATTCAGATTCGTTATACTTAGGAATTGATTATTATATCAACGATAAAAACAATACAATGATGTTATATTTGGATACCAAAGCAGGCGGTATTACAAATTTTAATTCAACAATGGGATATAACGGAGAATACCCTAAAAACTTTAGATTTAAGCCCGAAAACGGAATTGAGTTATTTACTGCAGCATATTTCTTAAGTAAACCTTCTGCATTTAGTATTAACGGAAATAGTGCCGTTAATATTTCTAATAAAATAAATTCTGCAAGAGGTGCAAACGGTTATGATAGTGAATGTGCAATATCATGGAATGATATTTATGGATTGGGATCCGGCATAGTACCGATAAACGCAGAAATAAAAATAGTTGCGGTCGTTGCGGGCGGTTTTAATTGGGGTGGCGGAGATTCTGCACCTGATAATTCAGATATTGACGGCAACGCCGGTCCGGATAGTTTGATAAATTTATCGAAAATCAGTTTTGATATTAACGGAGACGGAATACCCGATCCTACTATATTTATTTCGGATATTAACGAACAAAATACTGATAATTTACCAACAGACTTTATGTTATATTCAAATTACCCGAATCCGTTTAATCCAAGTACAAATATATCTTTTGCTTTGCCAAAAGCAACAAACGTGAAACTTGTTGTTTATGATATGTTGGGAAGAGAAGTTAAAACATTAATTGATAATTATGTTACGGCAGGTTATCATAATGTTAAATTCGATGCTTCAAGTTTAGCAAGCGGAATCTATATTTATAGCATAAAGACGGATAATAATTTTGCGGTTAAAAAAATGCTTTTACTAAAATAACTTATTTTTTTTGATTTTATATCAACAACTAATCCCCGCTTTTAACTTAGCGGGGATTTTTTATTTTAACCGGAAAATATTAATAAAAAGGTAGTTTACAATTCCTATCTAAATAAACTTTAATTAAATAATAATCGTTTATCTTGTGACCAAAAAACTTAATTTTATTAATTTATTAAGAAATATATCATAAATTAAATTAATTTTATTATTACATAATAAAATTAAAATAAGTTTAAGCTGTTTGCAAATAATTAAAAAATTGTTATTTTACTTTAATTAAATTGGTACTTAAATGAAATTAATTTTATTTCTTCTATTCTTATCTAATATTACTGCTAATAATGAAATTGATAGTTTGCAAAAATTGCTTGGCAACAGTGATAAAGTAAAACGTTTAGAAGTATTAAATAAATTGGTTGAAATAACTTCAACAAAAAATGATACTTTAAATGCTATAAAATACTCAGATATTTTGGTTTCCGAAATTAGGCATAGCAATATACCAGGTAAAATAAAATATTATTTAACTTCAATACAAGCTTATAAAAAACTAAATGAGACGGAAAAATTCATCTCGTTATCAAAAGAAACTTTAAAAAATATAAAAAATTTTAAGAGAGAAGAATTTAGAACTATTTATAAACTTATTACGGAATATTATTATTATAACGGACAGTATGATAATAATATTAAATTGCTTTTACCAATTTATAACATGATACTTGGTTCTAATAGTTTTAAAGAAGAGGCGCTTTTTGTAAAGACACTTGCACAAAATTATATAATGATGGGTATGCTTGATTCGGCTTTTGTTTATGTGAACAAAAATTTATTGTTGCGTAAGAATTTAAAAGATACAGCTGCCTTGGGGCATGCATATAATTCATTAGGAGTAATTTATTGGAAGAAAGGCGATTTATATAATGCTTATCTGAACTATATAAATGCAGAAAAATTTTGTAAAGCCGGAAATGATACTACTACATTATTATTAACACTTAATAATTTGGGGTTGGTTTTTCAAAGATTAAAATATTACCAAAAAGCAGAAGAATATATGCAGCAAGGTTTAGTTTACGCTAAAGCAAAAATGGACTACTACGGTACCGCTTATGCATATAGAAGATTAGCAGACCTTTACTTAGAATTGAATAAATTTAAAGAAGCAAAAGCATTTTTAAATAACTCGTTAGAGTATTATAAGCTTGCAGATAGAAAGTTGTTGTTAACTGATGTCTATTATTTGTTTGGAAAATTATATCAAGCCGAAGGAAAATACACCGAAGCTTTAAACTATTATAACATGGGCTTGAGTAATAAAGATAAAATTTTAGACAAATTTGTTGTTGCGCTATTGTTAACACGAAGGAGTGAGATTTATTTATTAACTAATAATTATGAATCAGCATTAAATGATGCGTCGGAGGCATTAAATATTTCAACTGGTAACAGATATGCGGTAATTCAAAAAGATAATTATTTAAGCTTGTATAAAATTAATAAAGCATTAAAGGAATATCAATCAGCCGTTAATTATTTAGAAAAATATAACGAGATAAAAGAGAAAATATTAACTGAGAATATTGTAAATTTAATATATGATAGAGATATTAAAAACTCTATTGAAAAATCAACCGAGATAAGCAAAAGACTAAAAAAAGAAAATGAATTGCAAAAAACAATTATTAACAACAATAAATTAATAAAAGATATTTATGGCTATTTAGTTTTTATTAGCGGAATTGGGTTATTAGTATTTACATATCAATTAATTAAAGTAAGGAAGTTGAATAAGGAAATAAAGACTAAAAACTTAAATTTATTATCCGTTAACAATGAATTGATTGAAAAAAACAAACTACTTGCTTCGGCAAATGAAACAAAACATAAACTATTTGCAATAATTGCTCATGATTTGAAAAATCCGTTTTTTAGCATTGTGGGGTTTGCTAATATTATTAAAGAACAAGCAGATGAAGCAGGAACGCAAGAGATTAAAGACTCGGCAGAAATTTTACTGTTTTCAGCTCAATCATTAATAGATATGATAGATAATTTGTCGAAATGGGCTAAACTTCAGCAAGAAAATATTAATCCTATATTTGGTAAGTTCGATATTAAAGACGAGATTAGCAATATAGTTGCTCAAAATAGTGCAAATATTAAGTTGAAGAATATAAAAACTGAAATATATATAGAGTCAAATAGTGAAATAATTGCAGATAAAGAAATGACAACAACAATAATTAGAAATTTAATTTCCAATGCAATTAAATTTACTCCTACTGACGGTAAGATAACCATTAGCTGTAAAAAAGAAAATTCGGAATTCTTGTTTTCCGTAAAAGATAGCGGGAAAGGTATATCGCAAGAAATGGTGGAATCTATTTTAAAAAATGAAAAAATAAATTCAGTAGAGGGAACAAATAAAGAAAAAGGGAGCGGTATTGGTTTGGCGGTATGTAAAGATTTTATTGCAGCTCAAAAAGGGGTTCTACTAATTAACGGAAATTTTGGTACAGGTGCGGAATTTATAGTAAAATTACCTTTAAATTAGCTTCGAAAAGTAAAAAGTATAAACTTTATAATTAAAAAAATTAGAATTAATATAGGTAGTAAAATTATTAAGGGTAATTTAATGAGGATTAAAGACAATTCCGTAGTGCCGTTTTTGCTTTTAGTTATTATGATTTATTTGTTGGTTTATGTGTTTTTTGAATCATTGCTATCAAACGGTAAACCATACATGCCGTATTATAATAGCGATGTGTTAACTCAGAAAGAATCGAGAATGCCCAAAAACAGTATAGATGTGTTAGGGAGCAAAGATTTTTTAAAAAACGATTCTACTAGTTTCTTTTATAAATACATAAAAAACTCGTGGTTAAAACTTGAAAAAGGGATGGATAAAGAAACGGTAAAATTTTTAATAGGCAGACCAAAGCATATTGAAAAAGGGTTGACCGAAATTTGGTATTACTTAAGTTTAACAGGTAATAAGGGGACGATTTTATTTTATGAAGATAAAGTTATAAATTTTAGTTTACCGAATTATTAGAATTCGTTTGCTATACCAAAGTGTATAAATCCTTCATTTATATTACCTCCGCCGGCTACAGCATAACTAACTTTTAATATTCCGACTCCGGTTTCAAGGCTTAAACCAAAACCATAACCGTATTTATAAAGTGATTGTCTTTCAACTCCATTTTTATCATCAGGGTTTCTTAAAACATATCCGTTATCAAAAAATAAAAACGCATAAGACCTTCTTGTTAACAAAGAACGAATTTCGAAGTTTGACCAAAGAATTCTATTCCCTAAAAATTGACGTTCCCTATAACCCCTTAAAGTATTATTTCCCCCAAGTTCAAATAAATCGCTAACTTCTACTAAATCACCTTTTAATTCTTTACCGTGTAAAGAAAATGCAAATATTTGTCTATAAAAGAATTCGTAATATAAGTTAAAATCAATTTCATATTTTTGTAATTCAATTTTCGTTTTTGTCTCTGTGTTTAAATATTTTATGGGACCGCTTATTTTTTTTGTGCTAAATTTATATCCCGTGCTGAAATAAATCCCTTTTCGAGGGGCATAAAAATCATCTCGCGTATCCATTATAAAACTTAACCCGGTTGAAACAGTTGTTGAATTGTAAACAGTAAATTTGGAATACAGGTTTTCGGTAGGGATGGTTGAATTAAGCGAAAAAGTAATTAATGCGGAAATATCTTCAGAAGCTAAATATTCAATACTTCCACCGTAAGACCTCTGTACATAGACCGTATCTTGTTTTTTTTGATATAAATTGAAATTTACGTTAAAAGGATAATCAAACAGCCAAGGTTCTAGATATTTTATTTCAAATTCTTGACTATGTCTGTTAATTTGTTGCCATTTGATATTTGCTCCTCGTCCTGTTCCGAATATATTTCTTAAATTAATATTTACAAAACCGACAAAATAACCTTTATCATTATCGTTTGCTCCGGGTACATAACCTAAAACCCCGTCAAAATTATTAGTTTCGGCTTCTTTTACTGTTATCTTAAGAATTCCTTTACCGTATTTTCCTATAAAATATTCAGGGGATTGAACGGGTTCAAAAAAACGAAGTCTGTTTAATCTATTAGGTATTAAATCTATTCTTTCTTGGTTATATTCTTCCCCCTTTTTCAAGCCTATTGCTCTTAAAATTACGAAATCTTTTGTTTTGCTGTTTCCGTCAATAAGTATACTATCTATTCCGCTTTTTTCTTGTTTGTTAAATTCCAAGTATATAGAAGCGAGGTTTGCTTTTTCCACACTATCTGTTTTTGAAATAATACTTTTTACCGTTACAGAAGAGAACGGATGTCCGGAATTTTCGAAGTCATTAATTATCTCGTTAAATGTCGATTCAACAATATTTTTGTTAAGCTCATCACCTATTAAAAAAGACAACTTCTCATTAATGTTTGAGCTATCATCTTTTTCTAAACCGAAAGTAGTAATATTGTGTATGTAAGTTTTATATCCTTCGTTAAAATAAATTGATATTTCAGAATAAGAACTATCAGCAGGAATGAAAACTTTTGCCGAATCGAATTTAAATAAATAATAATTTTTGCTAATTAATAAGTCGGAAACATTCTGTTTTATAGAGTCTATTGTGCTTAGGTCAAATCTAGTATTTAAATATTTGGAAGTAATTTTAGAAAATTCTTCCTCATTAATTTTATAGGTAAATATCTTTATGTCTTTTATCTTTTGAGGAAGAACTAAACTAAATGAAAATATAAATAAAATTACAAATAATTTAAATGGTCGGACTGTCATCTATTAATTTCATTTTTTTACCGATTGGTTCTACAACAACCGAATCTATTAAAGTAGAAATTGCTTCATACTCAAAATTGCAAGTTTCTAGAACAGAAGCATTTAGTGCACCTAAGGCAGATCCTATTTTAATAAACTCCTCATAAACTAAATCTTTTTCTAAACCATAAAGAATACCGGCAACAAATGCATCGCCGCTTCCGGTTGAATCAATTTGAGTTACTTTTGGATTAGTTATTTTGTAGTGAAAATTAAATTTTGAACAATACGTGTTTTCGGCACCGTTTGTAATAAAAGATAATTTAATATCTTTACTATAAAGATCTCGTAAAAAGTTTAGATAGTCTTCTTCGGTTTTTAAATTTAAATTTAATGATGAATTAATTTCTTCAACATTATTATGAATAGCTGTCGGTTTAGCTTTTAAACACTCATTAAGATGGTTACCGTATGTATCCAATAAAGATATTTTATCATATTTGTTGGCTAATTCAATACCGTAGGGGAAAATGAAATCTGTTGCACTACATGGCGAGCTTCCCGAAAAAACGACAATTGAGCAATTCATTATCATCCTTTCAAGTTTTGAGGCAAAATCTTTTGCTTCTTGTTCGGTAATTATGGGATTAGGCGGAAATAGTGTTGTAGTTGAATTCAGATTTGAATCAATGGCAACAATTGCTTCTCTAGTACTATTTTTAGAAGTAACCGCATAAAAATTTATATTTTCTTCGGTTAAAATTTTTCGTAGATCTTTACCTGTCTGTCCGCCTAAAAATGTAATTGCCTGATTAAGAATACCAAGCTTATTTAGCTGACGACTTACGTTTATGCCCTTTCCGCCTGATTTAAGTTCTTCTTTAAAGCTTCTATTATTTGCGTTTAATTCAAGTTGTTTAAAATAAAGCCGTTTTTCTAATAAAGGGTTAAGTGTTACTGTTAAAATCATAATTCCGTCTATTTAATTATTGTCTATATCTAAACCAATCGCCAAAAACTCTATTTGCCAAACGATACTCTCCAAAACCGGTTTCGTCAACAAATAAAAAACTTCGATTTAAAGTATAATATTCCCATATTTCGTAAGGTTTGCTATCATATTCAAACGGATGTCGCTCAACATTATTAGGAGGTCCTAAAAGAATATAAACCATTCCCATATCAGTTTTCCAACCTTCCATATAAGTCTTAAATTTTTCGTTAGAAAAAGAAATACGCCTATAATATTCATTAAATACTTCGTTTTCAACCGTGTTTGGTGTCGGATCTTTAGTTTTCCAAAAAGCCTTGAATCTATTTAACTTTTCATCGTAATTTTCGGCATCCTCAATAAAACTTTGTTCGTTTCCTACAGCAATGTAAACCAATTGAGATACCGCCTTATCTAAGTCTGTAATAGATATCGGGAAACCGGTAATGTTAGAAAATATTCTTTTAATCATACTTTTGTTAACTTTACCGTCCTTATCCAAGATTTTTGCAACAATTACATATTCACCTAAGGCAAGTTTAACATTCTGCAAAGTTTTGAAAATTCTATTTTTATCTTTTTTTATTGCAAGAGTATCTTTTTTAATAAAAAGTTCGTTTTGTTTTTTATCCAAAATAGAATAATTTACTAAAACGGTTTTTGCGGTATCGCTAAAAATATCGTAAAAAAAAGTAATTGAAGAGTCGCTTCCGGTTATATATCGCGATACATTAGGAACTATTTGGTTATCAACCATTCCTTTTACTAATATTATATCGCTAATATTAATCCTATCGTTAAAATCAGCAACATTAACATTTGCTTCGGTTAATCCGTTTTTATTAGAGCCCTTATCAATTATTTCACAGCGCAGAATATACTTACCGGGGTCGAGGTTAAATGAAGTATAAAAATATTTAAAATTATCTTTTGATAAATATTCATCGGAATTAGCGGCTTTTACTTCTTGATTCCACAATTTTTCTGCAAATACTACTTTTTTTTCTTCATCTGAAAATATGATAGATATACTAAACTTAGATTTAAATATATCGCTGTCTTTAATAAATTTTAATGTGTGATATGGTATTTGTAAAAAAATATCAACTTTAGTTTTTCCGGCTTCCTGTGATTTGTAGTTTGCTACATCCATGTAAAAACCCGGATTGAAAGAATAGGGACTTTCTTTTGCTGAGTTTTCTACCTGTCCGAATATAAACCGAGCCGTAATTAAAAAAATTAATGTAAAAAATATCTTTTTCATATTGTCATCTCCGGCTTAACTAATTATTTTAGCGTATAAGTCATATTCGTCGCAATCAATAACTTTAACCTTATAAAACTCACCTATAGTTAGAACCTTGTTTTCTTTTTTTATTAATACTTCGCAATCAACTTCGGGAACGTCTCTATCACTGCGGGCTATATAAAAGTCTTCTTCTTCATTGTCAATAATTACCGTAATTTCCTTATTAATAAAAGATTGATTTTTTTCATATGATATTTGTTCCTGAATTTCCATAATTCTCCTTTTCCTCTCGTCTTTGTCTTCTTGAGGTACAGAATCACCTAAGGGAAATGCAACGGTATCATCTTCAACGGAATAATCAAATACTCCTAATCTATCAAATTTAAATTCTTCAATAAAATTAAGTAACTCTTCAAAGCGTTCAATTGTTTCGTTCGGGTATCCGACTATAAAAGTTGTTCTAATTGTAATACCCGGGATTTTCTCTCTCAAAGTTTCTAATAACTCTATGGTTCTGCGTTTTGTTATACCGCGTCTCATAGATTTTAGAACCTCGTCATTTATATGCTGAAGGGGTATATCCAAATATTTACATATTTTAGGATTATTAGCCATTTCTTCTATTAAATCATCCGGAAAATGTGACGGATATGCATAAAGTAATTTAATCCACTCAATTCCGTCAATTTTGCTAAGATTATCAATCAGTTCTGCAAGATTACGTTTACCATATATGTCTTTTCCGTAATCTGTTGTATCTTGACCGATAATTAGTAATTCTTTAACACCTTTTTTGGCTAATAATTTAGCCTCATCTATAAGACTTTCCATTGAGCGACTTACATGCTTTCCGCGCATTAAAGGAATAGCACAAAAGGAGCAAGGATTATCACAACCTTCGGAAATTTTTAAATACGCAAAATGTTTTGGTGTTAAAAGTTCTCGTTCACCCAACAGTTCAATCTTTAAATCTAACTTTAATTCATTAAGTATTTTATCATATTCTTCAGAACCAAAAAAGGCGTCAACTTCGGGTATCTCTTTTTCTAATTCTGATTTATAACGAACAGGCAAACAACCTGCGGCAATAATTTTTTTAATTTTACCTTCTTTTTTAAGTTCAACTCCTTCAAGAATAGCATCAATCGATTCTTCTTTTGCATCTTTGATAAATCCACAAGTGTTAATTATTAAATAATCAGCATCTTCGGCATTATCAACATAATCAATATTATTCAACTTAAGTTGACTTATTAACCTTTCCGAATCTACAGTGTTTTTTGAGCAACCCAAAGTTACTACGGCAACTTTTTTCATAAAATCCTTAAAGAAATAAATATAAGATTATAACAACGGCATTATCAATTCTGTTTCAAAAAGAGTGATTTCTAAATACTTGAAAAGTACTTCAAATATAAGAAGATAATAGGAGCCGTAAATAAAAGCGAGTCAAATCTATCAAAAATTCCTCCGTGCCCGGGAATAATTGCAGAAGAATCTTTAACCCCGCTATCGCGTTTAATTAAACTTTCTATTAAATCACCAATCTGTCCAAATATTCCGGTTGCAATTCCTATTACAAGGGCATCCTGCCATGAAAGGAAATCAATTAGAAATGCTTTTAGGGCAATAACAGAAATAATTGAAAATATAAAACCGGCAATAGCACCTTCCCAACTTTTATTTGGGCTAACTCTTCTAAAGAGTTTGTGTTTGCCAAACGGAGAACCGATAAAAAAGGCAGCGGAATCACATACCCAAATTGTAATTAATACACTTATAATAATTAAACCACCGCGGTTATAAATAAAGTTGTTATAATTATAAAGTTCGCGTATTTTAACCAATGAGGATGCGAATAACCCGACATAAAATACTCCCATTAATGTAGTTCCTGTATTAAAAACTGCAGAGTTTTTATTTCGGAATAGTTCGGTTAAGAGCACAAAAAGGACAATTAAATAAATTATTGTCTCAAATTCAATAAAATTAAAATATGAATTTAGAAGTATAACTATTACTGAAAGCGCCCCGATATATCTATTGGCATAAGCGGCTTTTTTAGTTGTCATTTTATAAAATTCATAATAGGCAGCAAGCCCTAAAAATGTAGCAAAAGCTAAAAAAGGTAGCCTTCCGTAATAACATAAAAATATTATTAACGGAATGGCTGCCAAAGATACAATAATTCTTGTTAAAGTATTACTTTTCATCTATTCTTCTGTTTCTTCTTCTAATTCAGTTTCTTGATTGTTAATATCGTTAATTATTGATATGGCTATCTCGGAATCTTTCTTTTTTACAAACAGCTTAATAATCGATAAATCACCGCTTGCCGGGAAATTACGATCTTTTTGAGACCACACCAAAGCTTCAATTTCGGCGCTTTCTAAATTTGTTTTCAGCATTTCGGCTTCATACTCTTCGCTGCAAGTATAAACTATGACCCAATCCTTCGGATTAAGTAAGTTTCCCTCAAATTCTTCTGTGGTAATTAGCTTTTCGTTGCAGTCGGGACATGTTTCGATCCCCTCAACGTACTCGTATTCGCAATTTGGACAAATCATACTACCTCCGTTCTTTTTTGTTGAACATATTTAAGAATAAATTTCATAAATAGGGCAAATAATATAATTAATACAGCAAAAATAGAAATATCGACCGAAATATTACTTTTATTTAATATATCGTTTTGATTTGTATCCGATATATGAAAAACATTCATTATAAAAACAGAAAAAAAGTTGTTCGAAAAATGCAAAATTATCGAAATTAATATTGAATCGGCTATATATACCGCAAATCCAAAATACATGCTTAAAAGAATTAAAGGAATCAATCCGTACGGATTGAAATGGTAGATACTAAAAATAAAAGAAGTTAAAAATATAGCCCAAAATACTTTGAATTTATATTCAAAACTTTTTTGAACTAAACCTCTGAATAAAAACTCTTCACAAATAGCAGGAGTAACAGCCGCAAATACGATTATTGCAAAAAATTCGAGCGGGTTATTTGCAATCATTACTTTATTATAAACAGCATCCAAATTGCTATTAAGCGTATCTAAAAACTGTTTAATAGAATAAAATGTTTTATTACTTTTTGCTAATATATCGATAATTAATGTTTGAAAAGACATTATATATTGAAGAATCGGAGTTAAAATAACAAATCCGCCAAATAGTAATAAGCCTATTTTTATATCAAGCTTCTTCACTCTTAAAATTTTAGTAATATCCGGATATACGTATTTAGTAATAACTAAAGTTGGAAAAAGCATAAATAAAATCTGTCCGCCTATAGTTAAAAGTCGAAACATGATTATTTCGAAAGATGTAAACATTTCAATTTCAAGACTATTCAACCCAAATATTAAAAGATAAATAACAGATCCGGCAAATTGATAAATAAAAAATATTAATACTGCGGAACCTATCCCGGTAAAGAATGGGGGAATTTTGGGTGTTTCGTAATTATTGTTATCTTCAGTTTGATTTAACATATTGGTAATGATTAAAATTTAGTTAATTAAATATAGTCAAATAATTTTAAGATTAATATAACAAAATTATAAAAGAAATCAACAAAATATTGGTTTTTAATGAAAAATATGTATTTTTGTTTTAGTAAATTTTTTCCTCAAATTAAACTTTTTACTCGTTTTTTTCGATTATACATATTATTCACTAATTTTTATCCTTAAATGACAACAACTAAATGGGATCCTTCAAAAGGGGATTACAAAAAAACCAATGCCTCGCATGATAGGCGGCAATATAATAAAAAGATTAAAAAAGATAAATATAAAATATATATTCTACTAATTATTATAATTTTAATTTTATTTTTTTCATTTTACCATCTATAAGGACTAAACATGAAGCTTTTAGTTAGAAATATTATTTTGTTTATTTTTTTATTTTCAACCGGTTTTGCTCAAGAAAAATCTGCAATAAATTTAAACTTTGGTGCCGATTTAGTAAGTAGATATATTTGGCGTGGTATGGATTTGGGGGGTAATCCTTCAACTCCTCAATTTCAACCGTTTGTAAATTTTGATTTTAATCTTTCATGTAACCATACTCTAACTTTAGGTGCTTGGGGTTCTTACGGATTTACAGGCAGTTATAACGAAAGTGATTTATCTGTTAAATATACTTTTACAAAAGAAGATTTCGGAACTATAACTGCTTCGGTTATTGATTTTTACTTCCCTTATGAACAACTTGATTTCTTTAATTATAACAGCGACGGAACAGGCTCACATATTGTGGAAATGGATTTATCTTATGACGGAACGGCAGATTTTCCAATTCATCTATTGATAGCTAATAATTTAGTTAACAGAACAGAGGGAGATAAGACTTTGTATGCCGAGATTGGTTATACTGTTCCTGTAAATGAGTATTCGCTTTATTTTGTTGTAGGTGGTGCCAACGGAACAAGTGTGTGGAACCAGGTAAATGAAGACGGATTTAAGCTTACAAACATTGGTGTTACTGCTTCAAAAGTTGTGAAAATTTCCGAAACTTTTTCTTTTCCTGTTTGGGTAAGTTATGTGGTTAACCCACATCTAAAAACTTCTTATGTTTTTGCAAAAGTTAATTTATTTTAGTATAAAACTAAATAATAAATCGAGGCATATCTATTTAACTTGTCTCGATTTATTATGATAAATTTAATCATTACAATCCGTATTCAACCCCAATTCTAATTCCGTTTTGTAATCCCCAAACATATCGAGTTGTAAAAGATAGGGAGGAAATTATCCTTGCACCTAGTCCAAACGATGCCGTAATACCGTTTTTTCGTAAATCTTTTCTATCATTATTTTCATTAATTTGGTATTTAGTAAAAACATAACTTAAATTAATAATATTAAAAAAATCTCTACCAAGTATCATAGTGTTTTTACTTTCAAACCCTACTTCTGCCCTATAAAAATTTGATAAATTTGATTTTTCACCCCAATGGCTTCCGCTAAAAACTGATCCCGTTAATTGCCAAATCACTTTTTCGTGATTAAATGAATAGATTTGTTTGGATACGGAAAATCCGTAATATTCCCCGTTTTTACTAAGCTGATATATTGGTGAAATTGATACGTTTTGGGCAAATAATAAACCCGAAAATAGAAAATATAATACTAAAGTACATCTCTTTGTCATTTTATTCTCCGATTTTATAAATAATAAAATAATAATTCCTATAGACAAAAGTTGTGATTAATATCACAAAGTACATACAAACAATTCTTAATTAAAAAAATGATTTATGGAAGAATGTGGCTTCAATGATTTTTTTAGTTTGTAAATGTTAAACCGGGTAGTAATAATTAGAATTATTCATTAACTACGCTCATTGCTTTTTCTTTAAAATACGTAGGTACATTCTATGATTTTAGGTCTGAAGGCTTAATTTGATATAATAGGGGGGAGTGTTCTAAATTTATTTTTCGAAGACTTTCGATATTGACCGTTTAATAATTATCTATAGTAATATGACAATAAAAATTTCTAAAAAGCGGATTAGAAAATATTTGTAAAATGTATTTTTCTAATCCGCTTTTAAATAATTATAAGAATTTTAATGTGTTCCCTTTAATTATCAGGAGTCTTAGCGTGTTTTATTAATATTTAATTAACGTACCTTGTCTTTCTTTGGCTTTTTGGTCCCATGTTAAAACTGTAGTATTTAAGAAATCATCTTTATCAGCAATAAACTCTTGCATGTTTAATCCGATAAATTTTTGTGCTTTTTCTTTTGTAGAAATATCGGCAAGAACTAAAGGATATTTTACATTGTGTTTAACAAGTATAAGTGCAACAAGCCTTCTTGCTTCTTCAGCTTTTTGAATTGCGGTGCCTAGAACTCTGAAAGCTTCGGCAGGACTGTGAAATCCTAAACCGTTTGCCGCTGCAACCCAATCCCATCTCCATTGGGCATGTCTAATTAATAGTAAAACGGGTTTCATCTCTTCTTCTGTTGCTCCGTTATCCCACGCTGTTTTTGCTTCCATATGAACTGCGGCTAAAGATTTTTCAACTAATCTTCTTAATGATTCTAATCTATCTTGCCTATCATACACATCACGTATTAACTCTTCAGTTTTAACACGATGACACACTTGACAAGAATTTTCAACATTATTTAAGGGGCTTTGGATATGATGATCGGTATATTTAACTCCGCCTTCGGTTTTATAAGGCATATGACAATCGGCACAAGATACTCCGCGTTTGTAATGTATTCCGGTTGTAAACAACTCATAATCCGGGTGTTGTGCTTTTAGCATTGGTGTTTTGCTTAAAGTATGTTTCCAATCGTAAAAATCAATTTCATCATAATATGATTCCATCTCGTCAGCACTAAAACCATTATCCCACGGGAATACTAAATAATTATTTTTTTCTTTAT
This sequence comes from Bacteroidota bacterium, assembly GCA_023447335.1. GTDB lineage: Bacteria > Bacteroidota > Ignavibacteria > Ignavibacteriales > Melioribacteraceae > JAEXOD01. The sequence goes on along the minus strand of JAEXOD010000132.1, from coordinate 5,424 downwards.
CAAAATAATATTCAACGTGGCATTGAGCACAAACTAAACTTCTCATTTCTTGACGGGTAGCTTCATTAATGTCTTTCCCTTGTCTTTTAAATGCTTCAATTAATCCGGGTCTCGTAATTCTTAAATTCATTGTTTTGGGGTCGTGGCAATCTTGGCAGCCGATCGGATTAATAATTTCAGCTCCTTTTTCAATCCATTTACCGTTATAAAATTCACCGATTCCGGTTTTATTCATCATTCTTGGAACATCTGTGCTTTTGCATGTCCAGCAAGTAGCCGGTAAAGGGCTTACTTTATTCCCGCCTGTTCTTAGAGAATTTCTTACGTCTTTAATAGCGTAACCATGTCCTCTGCCTTGTTTGTAATCTTTGCTGAATGCATAACCTGCCCACATAACAACAAGCTCCGGATATTTTTCAAAATAATCAATATCCATACTACCACCGTGTTTGCTTGCAAAATCGGTATGTAGTGTCCTTCTATAAGATTCGTATTCTCGCGGATAGTTTTCGCCCCAAATTTCGTTTCTTGGCTCAAATTCTGCAATTGGTTTTACCATTTGAAAAGTATATTCAGCTTCACTTCTTCTTTCAATTATGGAAGAGGCAAATAATCCTATTATAAAAACAACTATAACAGTTACGAAGAAAAGTAGCCATGCAACCCATGGTTTGCTTTTAATAATATCTTGAATCGGTTTCATAAAAATTCCTTTATAAATTATTGTTTTTTTTCTTTTTCGATTGAAGTACTTAACCATTCAGGTAAAACGGGAGAAAGTTTAGGTACTAATGCATAAGGAGTAGATGATAAACTATTTACCCGTCCGTGTGGTGTTTCACGATGACAATCCCAGCAGTATGTTTCTTCTTTGTTAATAATCATTTTGTTGCTTATTGCTCTAACAGAAACTGGATGAATTAAATTAGTGTGACATCTGATGCAATTATTTTGTACCGCCTTTTTACCGGCTTCTTTAATTTGAATAACTTGAGGTTCTAATCTAAATGTAAACATTGAGGCATGACGGAGTCCGTCCATTGCCTTAAAATAATATTTGTTTACAAAATTATCTTGAGGAACGTGGCAATCATTACATACAGTCACTCTACCATGGCTGCTTTTTTCCCATGTTGCAAACTGAGGAGACATAATATGACAATTTACACACGCTTTTGGGTCATCCGATAAATAGGAAACGGCATTTGAAATTTTTAATACTGTTAAAGTTAAGCCGGTGAATATCCCTAATATTATTATTACGGGAAGTTTCCACTTATCGGGGGGTAAAATATAATAGATGAGATTTTTTAATAGACCTTTGTTGTCTGATTTTGTACTCACGCATCACCTTCATTAATTATAATCAGAATATTTTATCTGCTTAGATAATTTATAAAAAATAATACTTTAAGTCAAGAAAAATCGGAAAGTAATTAGTATTAAATTACAAAGAAATTACTTATAAAACAATTTAATCCAAAAAAATAATAAATGTTAATTGACGGATAATATTTTAGCTCTTTTGAGCAACTTTTATCAACCTTATAAGTCTAAATAATAAACAAAAATTTAAGGATTATGAAGAAAATATACTTTTTATCGGTAATAATATTAGTATCTATAGTTTTAGAAGCTAAAATTAACAATCCTCCTCTATTAGTTAATAAGTTAAAGTCTCCTATAGTATTAGACGGGAATTTAACTGAGGAAGTTTATAACAATGAGCCTATATGTAATTTTATTCAAAGAGAACCGAACGAAGGGGAATTGAGTAAAGAAAAATCATGTGTATGGATTTCATTTGACGAGAGTAATTTATATATTTCTGCCATGATGTATGATTCCCAACCTAACGAAATTAATACAATTATCGCAAGAAGAGATAATAACTGGGATTCGGATTTGTTTATGGTTTATTTAGATCCGTATAGAGATAAACGCACCGGTTATTATTTTGGTGTTAATCCGGGGGGAGGATTAAATGACGGTATACTATATAATGATAGTTGGGACGACTCAAGATGGGACGGAATTTGGGAAGCTAAAACCCAATTAACCAATGAAGGTTGGGCTTTAGAGATGAGAATACCTTATTCACAACTAAGATTTAATAGTGCCGAAGAAATGGTATGGGGCATAAATATCTCCCGAAGAATAAAAAGGTTAAACGAACGCTCTTATTATGTCATGGTTCCGAGTAAAGAAAGCGGGTTTGTGAGTCATTTTGCCGAATTAAAAGGATTAACCGGAGTAAAACCAAAACAACGTTTTGAATTATTACCTTATGTTGTTCAAAAAGCTCAGTATTTGCAGCATGATAAAAGCGATCCTTATTATGAAGGGGAACAATATAAGACAACTTTTGGGGTCGATTTAAAAGTCGGATTGGGAAGCAATTTAAATTTGGATGTAACGGTTAATCCGGATTTTGGACAAGTGGAAGTTGACCCTGCCGTAGTTAATTTGAGTGCGTTTGAAACCTACTATGATGAAAAGCGACCGTTTTTTTTGGAAGGAACTAATATTTTTGAATTTGGCTGGGGCGGAGTAAACAATCATTGGGGTTTTAACTTTAGCTGGCCTTCATTGTTTTACTCCAGAAGAATTGGGCAATCTCCTCGAGTATCGGTAGATGACGATTATGATTATATTAATTATCCTCTTGAAACTCGTATTTTAGGTGCGGGTAAGCTAACGGGAAAAATAGGAGAAAGCGTAAATATTGGGGCTTTTTCTGCATTTACCGAAAGAACTTTTGCAAAATATAAATTTAACGGAATAGAAAAAGAAGCAGAAGTAGAACCATTTACTTCATACTCGGCTTTCCGTGTTCAAAAAGAGTTTGATAGCGGAAAACATAGTTTGGGAGTGATGGTTACTTCGGTAAACCGAGACTTAAGTAATTCCGTTATGAAGGATATGTTTGCACAAAATGCATATACATTCGGTTTTGACGGCTGGACAACTCTTGATGATGATAATACCTATGCACTAAGTGCTGCTTTAATGGGTAGTTATAAACAAGGAAGTAAAGAATTTATAACTCGTTTGCAAAAAGCCCCTTACAGATATTTCCAAAGACCGGATGCAGATTATGCAACTTTAGATACATCGCTTACATCCTTATCCGGCATGTTCGGACGTGTGATATTAAATAAGCAAAAAGGTAATTTTTATTTATATTCATCGCTTGGTTTTGTTTCACCTGGGTTTGATTATAATGACTTAGGTATCCAATTTTGGGCTGATAAAATTAATTATGTGTTGGTTTCCGGTTATAGGTGGTTCGAAACTGATGGTCTCTTTAGAAGAAAAAGCGCCTATTTAGCACACTATAGAGATTACGATTTTGAAGGGAACATTTATCGTAACGGGCTTATGTTATTTACCAACTCTCAGTTTGAAAATTACTACGGAGTAAATTTAAATGCAAGTTATGGATTTAAAACTTATAATAAATCTGTTACAAGGGGCGGTCCATTAGTAAGAACTCCTGAATATTATAGTACTTCAATAAGTTTTTATTCTGATGATAGAAAAAAAGTTACTGTTTACACAAATCTGTACTATGAGGGACAATCTAACGGTAACGGATATATAGAGTTTGCACCCGAAGTAGTATGGAAACCTAATTCGTCCTTAAGTTTTTCATTTAGCCCTAGTATTTCCGCAAATAAAGAAGAAGCTCAATACGTTGATACTTTTGATGATAACTTTGCTTCATCAACTTTTAATAGAAGATATATTTTTGGCGAATTAAATCAAAGAACTATTGCAGCAAGTATAAGGTTAGATTGGACTTTTAATCCGCAAATGAGTCTTCAATTATTTTTACAACCAATAATATCGGTCGGTGACTATAGCGAATTTAAAGAACTTGCGGCTGCAAAAACAGATAGATTTAATGTTTACGGGCATGGTAATTCCACAATTAACTACGACAAGAATAATGAAGAATATACTGTTGATCCTGACGGTGCAGGTAATGCAGAGACATTTTCATTTTCAAATCCGGATTTTAACTTTAAATCATTACGCGGTAATATGGTTTTTAGGTGGGAATTTTTACCGGGATCGGTATTTTATTTAGTATGGAGTCATGATCAAACAAATTTTGAGGATGCAGGTCAGTTCAACTTTAGACGTGATTTTAAGAATTTATTAAATGCAAAAAGTAATAATGTGTATATGGCAAAAATAACATATTGGTTTGATATTTAATGCAGAAAAACCGAAGAGTGATAAATAGTGTTGAGAATGTAATCATATTATTTGGATAAGAAAAGACTAAATCACTAAGATAGTTATAATTGCAAGGTTTAAAAATCAAAAGCCCCGAAGTTTCTGTAGCTTCGGGGCTTTTTTTAAGGAGTGTCTTTTTATTTACTTAATACCATCTTCTTAACCATAATTGTATTGCCTAAATTTAACGAGTATAAATAAACACCGGATGAAACAATGTTTCCTCGTTGGTCTCTTCCGTCCCATCTTACTTCGTATACGCCTTTACCGTTAATCTGAATGTATAGTGTTCTTATTAACTGACCTAAAGCGTTATAAATATGCAACTCGGCATCTTCATGTATATCTGCATTAACCATAATTTTTATGGTTGTAGAAGGGTTAAACGGATTTGGATAGTTACCGACTAATTCAAATGAAGAAGCGGCAATTAGTTTATTAATTTCTTGTTCTTCAATATCACCTACTATTCCGCCGGTAAAACTGGTAAATTGAGTTATTACCATATATTGCTGGCTTATTGAAATTATTTGCTGTTTAATTGCTTGGGCTTCAGGTGAATTAGGATTTAAGTTGTTGTAAAGTACTAACAAATGTTCAATTTTTGTTTTAGCCCAAATTTTTGGTAAAAATTGAAAATCCGGTAATTCGTTGCCGGTTAAGTCAATGTTGTAATTATATTCGATTTGGCTACCGAAAGCATTCCCCGAAAATTTGATATTAGCATTTGTCGGTTCGTTATATCGTCCCGAAATAATTAATTGTGTTCCCTTATACATGTCCGGTAAGTTTTTAGGATAAATTTCCAAAGTAACGTTAGGGCTAACACTTATTTGCGGATCTAAAAGTACTGGATTACGAATTGTTAAATAAAATTCTGAAATTGCTTGTTGTAATTGGGAAGTTCCTACAAACGAAGCAAAACCTTTATTGTTAGTAGAAATAATGTTTAACAATTGTTTGTTTACATAATTTCCTATACCAAATGAATAAAGGCAAATAGTTGTATCGGTATTCCTAATTAAAGTATTTATATGTTGGCTTAACTGATTTGGATCTGTAATTCCCATAGTCGGATCGCCGTCTGTAAAGAATAAAATAATGTTGGCGTAATTCGTTCCCGAGTTGGTAAATTGTGGGACCGCAACATCAAAAGCACCGGATATATTGGTTGATCCG
>JAEXOD010000102.1 GCA_023447335.1 Bacteroidota bacterium | reverse complement strand
CAACAATCTTTTTCGATTTTGCATACTTAATATCAATATTATTGTAACCCACCGCATAATTTGCAATTATTTTACAATTAGGCATCGAGTCAATAATATCTTTATCTATTCTATCCGAAAGTAAAGTTATTAAACCGTCACAATCTTTTGCTAACTTAATTAATTCATCTTTTTTAATAGAACGATTTTTCGAAAATACATCAACTTCAAAACCGTTTTTTAATAGCATCTCTAATGCTATCTCGGGAATTTCTCTTGTTACAAAAATTTTCATAATGATCCGAATAATAATCTAACAATAAATACCGCAGCAATTAATCCGCCTAAATCCGCTAATAGACCGGCAGGTAATGCATGCCTTGTTTTACGAATATTAACTGAGCCAAAATATACGGCAATAACATAAAATGTGGTTTCGCTGCTACCAAAAAGTGTTGAAACCAAAATACCGATAAATGAGTCAGGTCCGTGTACTTTCATAATTTCAGCCATAACACCTAATGAACCGCTACCTGATAAAGGACGCATCAATGCCATAGGTAAAGCTTCAGCCGGCATACCAATTAAGCTTGTTAAAGGTTGAAGAACCATTGTTAAAAAGTCCATTGCGCCGCCCGCTCTAAAAATACCGATTGCTACTAACATTGCAACTAAATACGGAATTATTCTTATTGCAACATTAAACCCTTCCTTAGCTCCTTCAACAAACATTTCGTATATCTTAACCTTCTTATATGCACCGTATGTTATAAAAGAGAAAATAATAAACGGAATAGCTAAAGTTGAAACTATAGTAACAAATGATTTAAATGCATCTAATGATATAAAAGAGGTCAATTTTGATAATAGACCGCTTACGGCTAATGCTGCTATTGCAGCCATTACTAAAATCGAAATACCGAAAAATTTCAAATTCGATTTAAACCATGAAGTTAGTTCACCTTTACCCCCTGAAAATTTCTCCATTATTTTGGCACTTGTTACACCAAAAACAAAAGCCGTAAAAGCACCAAAAATTGTTGTCCCGATAATAATTGCAGGGTCGCTGCTTCCTGCAGCCGCACGTACTGCTATTGCTTGTGCAGGTATAAATGTTAACCCGGCTGTATTTATTGCTAAAAAAGTACACATTGAATTACTTGCAGTATCTTTTTGAGGATTAAGCTTGTTAAGTTCTTCCATAGCTTTTAATCCGAAAGGAGTAGCAGCATTTCCTAATCCCAACATATTTGCAGAGATATTCATTATCATTGCGCCCATTGCAGGATGTTCGGTAGGCACATCAGGAAACAATCTTTTTGTAATCGGTCTAACCACGCGTGCAATAATTTTTATTAAACCGGCTTCTTCGGCAACTTTCATAACGCCAAGCCATAAAGCCATAATTCCGATTAATCCTAAAGCAATATTAACTGCAGTTGCAGCATAGTTTAATGCACTGCTTGTTACTTCTTTCATTTTTGCAAATGATATTTCTTCAAAAACAACTTTAGAAGCTACGGTAACGCTATCTGTAAACTTACCAAATTTAATTGTACCGACTAAATCATCTTCTTTACCGGCAATTTTTGCCATCTCTTTCCAGATTGTAGGAGTATTATCTGTAGTTTTTAAATAAATAAGATTCTTTTTCTTAACAGGATCAATCGTTACGCTAACTTTTTGATCAACAGAATTATACTCTACCGTATTATAAAAATCATTAAAACTTTTTCTTTCAATCTTTAAAATTGCATCATAAGTTTTTGCCGTTTTTGAATCAAATTTTTCGTTAAATACGGCTGTAACCCTAAGTTCTTTTCCGTTCATGTACTTATTTTGACTCTGATCCAAAATATCTGTACCTAATGCAACACCAATTCCTAACAAAAGTAATCCTAACCATACATAATTTAGCATTTAGACCTCATAAATATTCATTAAATTAAGATACAAATATATTAATTTTCAAATTAATTTAGCAAAAAATCATATAGTTTGCTAATTTTATATGATAAATATATTTTTTTTATTAAAATATGAAATTTTATGGAAATATTACAGACATTTTTTATCGTTTCGGTATTCTTATTAATTGCTTTTTTGATGTTTTTACGAAAAATTCCGGCTATTATTGCTCTCCCACTTTTAGCTGTTGCTTTACCAACAATTGCCGGAGTAGGTTTTGATGATATTATTAAATATGTTATAGGCGAAGGAACGTTAAAACTTCACGGAGCTTATACCATTGCCATGTTCGGTAGTATGTTAAGTGTTATTCTTCAAAAAACCGGAGTAGCAGAAAGTTTTATAAAAAAAGGAGCCGAATTAAGCGGTGATAATCCTTGGTTAATTGCTATCATTATGCTTGCGCTTATAATCTTGTTATTTTCAACATTGGGTGGTTTAGGTGCTATTATAATGGTTGCTACTATTGTGCTTCCGATTATGGCAAGCGTTGGTATCGGGCAAATGACTATTGTCGGAATTTTCCTTTTTGGACTAAGTATCGGCGGTACGTTAAATGTCGGTAATTGGGCTGTTTACAGAGATGTAATGAAACTTAATCAACAAGAAATTTTATCTTTCGCTTTAATTATTTTCTTCTTGGCTTTTATTACCGCAGTAACTTATATAACTATTCAATTATATAAAGACGGTGTTGAGTTAAACATAAAAAAAATTGCTATAAGAACCGGAATTTTTATAATTTTTTCTTCAATTTTATCATATCTATATAGTTTTGTTTTACCTGAATATTTAAAAGATTTACTGATATTTTATTACTCTTTAGCTATTACCGTAATCTATTATGTTATTGCATTGTTAATTGTTTTACTTTTTTTACTAGCATTATTTAGGGCTATTACCGGAAAAAACGAAAATCGTTCTGATGTACATTGGTGTACTTATTTCATTCCGGTAATTCCGTTATTTTTAATAATGATGTTTAAATTTGATTTCATAGCTGCTTTTGTAGTAGGATTAGTTTATGCATTTATTAGCACTTATAAAAAAAGAAGATTGAATTTATTCATCCGATCTATTTTCGAAGGGGGCGGAGTAGTGATGCCTGCTGTTGTTTTAATGTTTGGTATCGGAATGTTGCTTATTGCAATAATGGGTCCTTCAAATTACAACGGAACTTGGCCAGTATTAAAATTATTAAGACCTTTACTTGAATTTATTGTACCAAATAACGCATGGCAATATATTATTTATTTTAGTTTGGCAGCACCACTTGCTTTATAT
>JAEXOD010000062.1 GCA_023447335.1 Bacteroidota bacterium | reverse complement strand
TTCGGATCAAAAGCTCTTACATTAAGCAATTTTGTATTTGGGACAAGCCCTGTTATTCCCTCATTGTTATTTGATACAGCTCCGATAACACCTGCGACCCAAGTACCGTGTCCGTATTCGTCCATTGGGTTATTATCCCATTCGGTAAAATCGCCTCCGGCTGTGGAAAACGGAAATCCAACCCTATCGGTAAAATCCCAACCAATAACATCATCTGTAAACCCATTGTTATCATCGTCTATTCCGTTTAGATCTTCCTGATCCAATACTCCGTTTTTATTTAAATCTTCAATAGAGTTTACATATAAGTTATCTTTTAAATCTTGATGAAAATAGTCAATACCTGTATCTATTATTGCAATCAAAACATCTTTCGAGCCTTTAGTAATATCCCAAGATTCAAAAACTTTGGTTGTCGTTAGTGCCCATTGTTTATTTAAATAAGTATCATTTGGTACATAATCTAACTGATATAGTTTGTTATTTTCAATGTATTCAACCCCATAGATTGAAGAATAATTATCTTTTGCAATACTATTAAGCTGAGTATCAGCAAAGTCAACAAAAAATATTTTCCCTATTGCTTCTCCTTTTTCAAAAAAATAACTATTTATCGGTCTCGCCACCGCGGAAATATTTCTATTTGATTGATTTCCGCTTTCCATTAATATTTTTTGTACTACATTTTTGTTTAGAGTTTCAATTAAGTTTTTATCTACTTTTTCATTAAATTTCACAAAAAAACCGTTTTGGGCACATAAACTTGAGTAAATTAATAATAACGATAACCAAATTTTATTTATCATATTAAACTTCGTTTTGTAATTTATTAAAGGTAGAATCTATCTCAGTCGGATACTTTCCGGAAAAACAAGCAGTACAGAAGTCACATTTATTATGATCAACCATTGCTTCCAACATATCCTCAATGGCCATATATGCCAAAGAATCGACCCCTAAGTAATCAGCAATTCTATCAACATTATTACTATAAATATTTGCTATTAACTCCTCTTTTGAGGGAAAATCCATACCATAATAACAAGGAAATAAAATAGGAGCTGATGAGACACGGAAATGAATAGACTTAGGTTTAGCCTCTCTAATTAAACTTATTAGTTGTTTTGAGGTTGTACCTCTAACAATGCTGTCATCAATAAGCACAACCGTTTTATTCTCCAAAACCCCTTTTACCGTATTAAATTTAATTCTCACTCCGATTTCTCTTTTCTGTTGCCCCGGTAAAATAAAAGTTCTACCAATATAATGACTTCTTATTAAACCAATCTCTAATTTCGAAGGAATTCCCTTTTTATCTAGTTGATTTTGATATCCGATTGCAGCAGTGTTCGAACTATCAGGTACACTGATGACAATAACTTTTTCGCCATCCGGATCTTTAACCGAGTATTTTTCTGCTAATACTTTACCAAGTTTTCTTCTAATCTTATCTACACTAGTTCCGTATATCTTACTATCCGGACGACTAAAATAAATATACTCAAAAATACAGTGTTTAGGCTCAGTTTTGTCTGAGAATCTATAACTCTTGATCGATTTTGATTCTAAAACTTCGTCATCGATAACAACAATTTCGCCCTGTAATACATCACGAATATATTCGGCACCTAATATGTCCAAAGCACAAGTTTCCGAAGCAATTATAAACGAACCATTATATTTACCGATACAAAGCGGTCTAAACCCATATGGATCTCGAGCTGCAATAAGTTTGCTATCAGTTAAAATTATAAAACAATATGCTCCTTCAATTTTAGTCAAAGCATCTTTAACTTGATCTACTTGATTCTCGAATCGACTTTTTGCGATTAAATGTAATATTACTTCAGAATCACTTGTTGTTTGAAATATTGACCCTTCTTCAACAAGTTCATCTCTAAGTTTTTTGGCATTAGTTAAGTTTCCGTTATGAGCTACTGCAAGGTTTCCCATTCTGTAATTGACTAATAAAGGTTGAATATTCTTCTTTGATTCAGAAGAACCTGTAGTAGAATAACGGTTATGTCCGATAGCCGAAAATCCGATCAAATGATCATCAAATAATGAAGAATCCGCAAAAACTTCATTTACAAGACCAAAACCTTTATGAATATTAAAAATATTCTTACCTTCTTCATTTAATGAATTGGTTACAATTCCTGATGCTTCTTGTCCTCTATGTTGCAGGGCGTGCAACCCATAATAAGTGTTTACGGCAGCGTTTATAGATTTGTAGATTCCAAATATTCCGCAATGGTCTTTAGGTTTATCGATAATATTATTCATAGATTGAAAGGGGAAATTATTTTAAATAATAAAAAAGGTACTCACGGTACCTTATAATTTTTGTCGGAACGGTGGGATTTGAACCCACGACCCCTTGAACCCCATTCAAGTACGCTACCGGGCTGCGCCACGTTCCGAATAGTATGTAAAAAACAATAAATAAATATACAAAAATAATAGTAAAAATGAAATACAGAAATCAACTAAGAATTAATTTCTTCTCATTTTTTAATTGATTTAATGCTTCTTCTGCAGCTAATTGTTCTGCAGCTTTTTTAGTTTTTCCAAATCCGCTACCCAACTTTTCCTCGTTCAGATATACATCAATTGTAAAACGTTTGTCATGTTCAGGACCCTCTTCTTTAACTACTCGATAACTTGGAATCGGTAATTTTTTTGAATGAACGAATTCTAGAAGTTGTCCTTTGAAATTGGTATCAATAAAGGAAGAACTTTGTCCTAAATTTGGCAAAACAATATATTTCATAACAAAATTTTTTGCCTCTTCAAATCCCCTATCTAAAAATATTGCCCCAATAAATGCTTCGACGGCATCACTAGTGATAGTTTTAATTCCTTCGTCACTATCATTAATCAATTTTCTATCATAAATCAAAAAATTGATTAAATGAAGTTTTTCTGCAACTTCCGTTAAGGCTTCTTTTTTAACCATATTGGCTCTTATTTTTGTTAGTGTTCCCTCTTCTTGATGAGGAAGACGTAAATATAAAGATTCACTAACAACTAAATTAAGAACCGAATCACCTAAAAATTCTAAACGTTCATTACTTCTTAGATGATTATAAGCAAATTCTCCAAATGATTTGTGAGAAAAAGCCTGCATATATATAAAAGGGTTAAATATTTTATATCCAAGCAGCTTCTCTAAAGATGATAAATCAAAACTCTTATAATAAGATGGTAATCCTTTATAAGAGTTTCTTTTATCAAAAAAATATTTAATAATTTGCTTTAGATACATTTAAAATTATTCAACAAACCTTTTAAATATTAAAGTAGCATTATGACCGCCAAAACCAAATGTATTACTTAAAACATATTCAATTTTTCGACTAACCGGAACTTTAGGAGTATAATTCAAATCACACTCAGGATCAGGTTCATCTAGATTTATTGTTGGAGGGACTAATTGTTTTTGGATTGCAAAAATTGCTGCAATAGCTTCAACTGCACCGGCAGCACCCAATAAATGACCGGTCATCGATTTTGTAGAACTAACAGCAACATTATATGCATGATCTCCAAAAACAGTCTTTATAGCTTTAGTTTCATTGATATCATTTAATTCTGTAGATGTACCGTGAGCATTAATATAGTCGATGTCTGTAGGATTAATTTCTGCATCTCTTAAAGCTTCACGCATAGAACGAACTGCACCTTCACCATTTGGAGCAGGAGCTGTTAAGTGATATGCGTCACCTGAAAGTCCGCACCCTACTAATTCCGCATAAATTTTTGCACCACGTGCCTTCGCATGTTCTAATTCTTCAAGAATCAAGGTAGCACCACCTTCAGCCATAACAAAGCCGTTTCGATCTTTATCAAACGGTCTTGATGCTTCCATATATCTATCATTCCAGGTTGAGAGTGCCTTTAATGCATTAAAACCGCCTAAGGACATTCTAGTTAATGAAGCTTCGCTACCGCCGGATAACATCATATCTGCCGAACCACGTTGAATTAACATAAATGCATCCGCAATTGCATGTGATGAAGTTGCACAAGCACTTGTAGTAGCATAATTCGGACCTTTAAATCCAAACTGTATCGAAATTTGTCCCGCAGCTATATCAGAAATCATCATAGGAACAAAAAACGGACTAATCATTTTTGGACCTCCTTTAGAAAAAACATCATGTTGTTTTTCAAAAGTATCCATTCCGCCTATTCCGCTTCCAAAAACTACACCAACTCTTTCTTTATTAATTGTTTCTAAATCAATATTCGCATCCTGTACAGCCATTTTAGCTGTGCAAACAGCAAAAATTGTATATGGATCCATCCTTCTTATACTTTTTTTATCAATATAAATAGACGGATCAAAGTTTTTAACTTCACAAGCAAACTTAGTATCAAATTCGGTAGTATCAAACTTTGTAATTAATCCTGCCCCATTTCTACCTTCTGTTAAGCCTTCAAAAAATTCTTGTAAGTTATTTCCAATTGGATTTACCGTTCCTAAGCCGGTAATTACAACCC
>JAEXOD010000225.1 GCA_023447335.1 Bacteroidota bacterium | reverse complement strand
GGTTATAGCTAAGGGGTCACACCTCTTCCCATTCCGAACAGAGAAGTTAAGCCCTTATACGTCGATGATACTACATGCGCAGGTGTGTGGGAAAGTAGATAGCTGCCGGGCTTTTTTATTTTAAATAAACTGTGAATAGTGACTAGTGAATTGTTTGTTGTGACTCGTGACAAGTAACAAGTAAAAGAGTTTTGGTTATACTTGGTTTTAGTTTGTAGTTCTTGTATTAGTTTTTTTTAACTCTCTCCTTTTTTATCCCCTTATTTGTTTCTAAGTGCGCTGTAAATAAAATATGATTATTTAATTACATTGGTGCAATTATAAATATATTCTTGTTTTTCCATTTAAATTATAAAGACTAATTTATAATTTTATTAATTTAAATAAATTCTTTTATATTTAAATTATTTACTATTGCTTGATTATTAGTTAAAGTTGAAATTTCATTAATTAATGAATTTATATAATTTGGTTTAATTTTAAAGTATGTGATTTGTTCGGTTTGTAAATACTCTGTATTTATAATTTTACAATCATATTTATTTAAAACATGGTGTATAGTTTTTGTTAAATTATAACTGTAATCTACTTTTAAATTATAATATAATTCTTTTTTTATTATTGTTGCATTTTCTAAAGTTTCTATTCCGTTTTGATAGTAAGCCTTTCCAAGTGGTCCTACTCCGAGTTTTGTTCCTCCGAAATACCTTATACTAATTAATAATATATTTGTTAAGTCAAAATGATTAATTGCGTTTAGTAACCTAATTCCGGCTGTACCTGTTGGTTCCCCATCATCACTATACTTAACTATATTTGGATATATTTTGTAAGAGTAACAGTGATGTGTTGCATCATAATACTCTTTTTTTATTGAGTGTAAATATTCTTCTATTTCTTCAATTGTTTTTACAAATTTTGCAATTCCAATAAATAATGATCCTTTTTCTTTTAATTTGCTTTCAAAAATTGTTTCAATAGTTTTAATTGATGTAATTTCTTCCATTTCTGTAATATTTTTTATTTAAAAATAACTATTTAAAATAAAAAATGCGGCAATAAAGCCGCATTTAATAAAAAAAATATGAAATTAAAATGCTGAAACAATCCCAATGCTTAATAATCCGTATTCTTTGGTGATATTATAAGTATATTCGCTTATTAAACGAATATTTCGTTTTAACATATAACCCAAATGAAGTGTACCGGATTTATAATTTAATTCATTTAAATCTGATTTTACATAATTAAACAATCCGACTCCGTACCATTTGCTTTCATCTCCGCTTGGAGTATAAATTAGTTCTGTAAATACTCCTTCAGTTTTAATTTTATCAGAATTTAATAAGCTTGGTATCGGTTGTTTATCGGTTCTATAAGTATATTGTCCGTTTATTTCTAATTTATCCCCTAAGGTCAACGTTAAATCACCGCCAAAATTATTTATTTCATTTAAGCATTGAATTCCGTTATTATCTTCAAGTTTTTCTTTTCCGTAATATCCAAAACCTCCGATTCTCGCAAAATCTGTTAAATCTTGCGATACTCTAAACATAAAATTTTTATATTTATCTGTGTCAAAATTCTTAAATTCATTTGTGGTTCCGATCCCGTTTCCGGTTAATATTTCAAAAATAAAATCTGTACCTGATTCTAGTCCGTATGTAAGCATAACACCTCTATCGTAAGTTAACCCGGCTTTACTATATCCCGGATGAACTTTATAAGGTTGAAAATCTTCAAGGGTTAATCTAAGCTCACGTTTAAACAATGGGTCACTAACCTGAAATTGCCCAATATAAGCATCTAGTTCGGTTTCAAATAAATTATTGAACATTATAAAAGCATCTTCTATTCCTGCTACTTCTCCGCGTTCGCTAAAAAAGAAATAGAAATAGTAGGCTATATCTTTAGTTAATGCACCGCCGCTCATAAATTTTAATATATACGGAGTTTTAAAATCATTATTTTCATTTTTTCTATTTTGATATGTTCCGTATAATTCCATTCTTAATGCTATTGGGATATCACGAATTAATGACAATTCAGAATCACCGGTTTCCATATAATAACGGGGTGCATCTTTATCTGAAAGGACAAATCCGTTTCCGGCAAATTCATCTCCGTAAGGTTTAATTTTGGGGAATGGGGAATGACATGTTTGACAGCTCATGCTATATTTGCGAGCAAATGCAGGAATGGCAGATAACTCGGTATAAAGTGAAAATATTAATACAATTAATGCTAAAGAAATTAAATATTTTTTCATATACTCCTCTAATCTAGTATTGTTACTTCGGTTGTATGTTCATTTACTTTTACTATTTCACTCTCGTCTTCCGGAACATTTAAAAATTTGGCTACCGGCGTCATTAATTTTTGATAATTAAGAATTGCTTTAACTTTAAGTTTCCCCAAAGGGATATTATCAGGTAATTTAAATGTGAAGGTTTCGGTTTTTGTTTCACGAGGACCAATTCTGTAATCAACTCCTAATGATGCAGTATTCCACTGCTGAATAGTAATTTTACCGTTAGGATCAAAATAAGGCATCCTAAATATCCTATCTCCAAAAGGAACTCCGTCTCTTTGTACCCCCTCAAAATTCGGTAGGTTCAATGGTATTCCCATATCAAAATATCCGTTAATATCTGTTGAAATAGTATATTCTTCGCCATCAAATCCTTTCTTATCGACAGGTAAATGATAAACCTTCCCTGTTGCATCCGTAGCTTCGACATGAAGCCAAACGATTCTATCTTCAACTGAACCTGTCGGGAATTTATGTCCCGTTTTTTGATTAAAAAGTGCAACAGTAAATTTCACAACACTTCCGGGTTCAACTTCTTTAATATCCGGATGAATTCTTAATTCAATAGTACCGCTAACTTTACCATTATCATGAGCACCGTGAAATAAATGCAAACGTGCATCCTGATATGTTGCACCCAAAGATGCTGTTTTAAATGGGGCTTTCGGCATATGGCAATCTTGACATTGAACGCCTTCTTTAGAATAAGGACCTTCTTTCCACTCTAAATGAGTAGATTTTACCCATATACCATATGGGCTCATTTCGTTGTGACAAATACCACAAAAATCACCTGATTTATGTAATGGGGATAAAACTATTTCGTGCACGGGAGATTTAACGTCACCGACTCTAGAAGAAAATTTTTGTTTTCCCGGTTGCATAATATAATTAAAATTATGAGGCACATCACCTTTAAAACCGGTGATTGAGTGGCAAACTTCGCAGGAAACACCTTCATTTGCTCTTGAGTTCAAGTGTGGTTTCGGAGGAGGAACATCGCCGACAACAAAAGAAATTGGGGCATGGCAACCGTTACATCCTTCTTTTACTTCTGCAACTTTAGGATCTTTTTCAGCATGCGGAATGGCTAGATTAAAATATTCTATTTCATCCCAATGATGAGTGTAAGATTGTGACATCATGGCTTGCTGCCACATCTGATAAAAATCTGTATGACATGAACTGCCGCAATAAGCAGGAGTTTTAAAATCTTCATATTTTAATTGTGAAAACAGAGATTTAAAAGGGAAAATTAACAAAACTATTAAAAGAGTACATTTTTTTACCATTTTTGCCTCGCTAAAAGTATATTAAGAGTTGATTATCCTATAATAAATTAAACAAAATTATTGTATATGTCAAGAAATTACTTTTAAAAAGGCTATTTAATTTCTAAAGATTGAATAAATAAGTTATTTGAGGGATTAAATTATGATATTCTATGGTGAAATAATATTAGGCATATATTAGTTTTATAAAAATACGAGTTTTAAAATGTTTAAGTTCTTAAATTTATTTTGGAAACAAGTTAATATTTTGACTCTAATTTAGAAAAAGGAGGAAACAATGGAAAGTTTTAATATTAGTGAATTTTGGTCAGTGATGTGGGAAAACACAAAAAAATCGGTTATGATATTTTGTATAAGGTTTTGAGTATGTATTATTGTTTTATAGATCCAAATACACCGATTTGGGTAAAATCTTTAATAGTTCCGGCTATTGTTTATTTAATTTCTCCCTTTGATGCAATTCCTGATTTTTTACCCGGAGGATTTGTAGATGACGGAACTGTAATTACAAGTGCTTTTTTTGAAATTGAAATGCATATAACCGAAGAACACAAAAGACAAGCAAGAGAGACTTTACAAGGTAAGTTTGGTTAATATTTAAGGTATTTATAAGAAAGTGCGATGTGTTAATATGTTTAATTGTAAAATTAAATAGATTTTATCAAATTTTAATAGAATAAATCGGGAAACTGACGGTTTACCAAAATAGGGGGATAAAATAAAAAAGGCTGCAAAAAAGCAGCCTTAAGAAGTGTGGAGCTAAGCGGGATCGAACCGCTGGCCTCTTGAATGCCATTCAAGCGCTCTCCCAGCTGAGCTATAGCCCCATCGTAATAAATCTGGATTTAAAATATACTAAATATTAGCTAAAAACACAATACTAAATTAATACATCTCAAATTTGGCAAGGCGACCATCTAATCCTCCGTTTTGTAGTGGGCGTTTCCACTTGGCTTTTAATCCGATCTTTTTTAAATACTCTCGCTCTCCGAAATATATAAAGGCGTTACTACCTTTACATCTTTGTTTTAGAAAATCTCCTATTTCTTTGTAGAAATCGGATAAATCTTTTCCCGATTTTAATCTAATACCATACGGAGGGTTAAACACAATAATCTTATCTTTAATTTCATTAATATCAAATAGATTTACTTGCTTAATTGATATATTATTTGTGTTATCTATAATTTTAAGATTATCCAAAGCTATTTTAACAGCATCGGCATTTACATCACTACCATAAATTAGGTTTTGATCAATTCGTTTTATATTTTTCTTTGCTGTATTAATAACTTCAACCCAAAGATTTTTATCAAAATCAGGTAAACGTTCCAACCCGTAATTTTGACGTAAAATACCGGGGGGAGTATTAGTAGCCATTAAATAAGCTTCGCATAAAATAGTTCCGCTACCGCACATCGGATCATATAACGGAGTTTTCATATCCCATTCAGAAAGCATTAAAATAGACGCTGCAAGTGTTTCTGCCATAGGCGCTTCAACAGCATTTTTCCGATAACCTCTTCGATGTAATGATCCGCCGGATGTATCTAAACTGATAGTTGCTTTATTGTTTTCAATATGTAAGTTGAACCATATGTTAGGATCTTTAGGATTAACATTTGGTCTTTTATTTGTAATATCTCTAAATCTATCAACAATTGCATCCTTTAATTTTAATGAAGCAAATTTTGAATGATTTATATTACTATTTTGAGCAGAGGCAAAAATTGCAAATGTTTCATCATTTTTAAATAGCTTTTCCCATTCAATTTTATAAGCTTTTTTATAAAGCATATCTTCATTAAAAACATCAAATTCAAATAAGGGGGCTAAAATTCTATTTAATAGTTTAGTATATAAATTAATATTATACAAACATTTTTTATTTGCCGTAAAATAAATCCCTTTATAACCCTGGCTAATTGATGTAGCTCCCAGATTTGTTAATTCTACTTCGGCTAAGTCTTTTATATCATCAGCTACCGAAGCAAAGTATCTATTGCTTTTTTGATATATATACATACACTCTAAAACTAAATAAATGATTAACAAAGATAATTAAAATTCAATAAAAATTTGAAATTTAAAAGTAATATAATTAAATTAATACATTGAAGTATTATTTTTAATCACGGAGAAAAAATGTCTACAACTAAAGAAAATCTTAAGACAGCATTTGCAGGTGAAAGTCAAGCTAATCAAAAATATCGTGCATTTGCTAAAAAAGCAGAACAAGAAGGTTTTGTAAATATTGCTAAACTATTTACTACAACTGCAGAAGCTGAAAGAATTCATGCAGAAGGTCATTTAAAAGCTTTGGAAGGTATCGGAAGTACTTTAGAAAACTTACAGGCAGCAATTAGCGGCGAAACTTATGAGTTTGAAGAAATGTACCCACCTATGTTAGAACAAGCAGAACAAGAAAGCCATGTAGCTAAAAGAATGTTTAAATATGCTGTTGAGGCAGAAAATGTTCATGCAGAATTATATGCAAGAGCTTTGGAAGCTGTAAAAGAAGGAAAAGATTTAGATGTTAGCGAAATTTATTTATGTCCTGTTTGCGGTCATATTGAATTTGGAGAACCGAAAGAAAAATGTCCTATCTGCGGTGTTTTGCCTAATAAATATGTAAAAGTAGCATAGTTTTAATTATGGCGGTGTTTAAAAAATACCGCCTTTTTTTATCTCTTAATAAATACAAATTCGTAATAATTCCACATTTCCGTACCAAATTTTTTAATTAGTTTATAGTTTTCAAATCTTTTGTCTTTAATAATTTCTTTTAAAGTTTCCCAATTTAGCGAACCTTCAACTCTTTTAATTTCCTTAGAGTCAAAACTTGTTATAACAAGTACGTCAGCATTTACATTAAAAAAATAATCAATAATATTTTGATTTGTTAAATTAGTTTTTTGTGCTAAATACTCATCGTTTAAGCCGCCAAAATCAATTGTTTCCAGTTTAGAATAAAAAGGAATAGCTC
>JAEXOD010000153.1 GCA_023447335.1 Bacteroidota bacterium | reverse complement strand
ATATAAACTTTATCTCCGGGAGTTTTATCTTCTACAATTTCCATATTAAGCATTTCGGCTTCATTTTTTTTGTTTTTTATACTCGGTGTTTCCATGAAATGAAGTCCGCCTGAATTTTTCATAATTGCGTTGGCGCCAAAATCTTCAATCTTGTTTTGGAAGCTATTTTTTTCCGAAACTTCAATAGTCTTTCTTTTATAAGGACTGCCATCACTTGTTTTTGTTGTATTAGTGTTAGCTATATTTTCCGCAATCAAATCCAGCTTCTTTTTCTGAAGCTTCATTCCCGATGAGCTAATCTCAAATGCTTTAAAATTACCACCAATTTGCATTATCGTACCCTTTGAATTATTGATTGTAAGTTTTTATAATAACTACCAACTTTTCTTGAAGCAAATTTATACATAATTGAATTTCTTGCTAAATCTGCCATCTCTTTATCAATATCAACATTATTAAAATTCGATTCCAATTCGGGATTATCATCTTTTACAATTGCTTTATCTTCAGGTTTATTGCCGCCGATGTTTAATCCAAACTCATATTGATTTCCATTAGTAGTTTTTAAATCACTTTTTTCGGTTTCGCGTAAGTAGTCATCAAATGACATATCTTCTCGCTTATAGTTGATTGTGCTAATATTAGATATGTTCTTTGAAATCAATTTTTGCTTTACAGAACTATAATCTAAGTAGCTTTCAAATATTTTTACGCTTTCACCTGGCATTTTCTTACCTATTTTTTTATTTATTATTCAAACTTAATGCCAAAAGTCATAAAATACATTTATATCCCTTGTGCCTAAAATAAAATAGGTTTGACTTAAACCACTTTTCGTTATAATATAAATTATTAAGGTTATAACTATTAATTTAGAATTATGTCAATTATTTTAATCAACAGATGCTTAATTTTAAATTATTAAAAGTGTCTACCAATACACAACATTAAACACTCACACCCCCTTTAATCCTCTTCTCAAATTGCCGGAGAGAGGAAATATATTCGGGGAAAATCGAAAATTTTACTTTTATCAATTCTTGAAATATTTGTAACGCTTTATTATACAACGTATTATCGTATTAAGTCACTACTTCTTCTGGTTTAGGGTGATAAGTAAATATTAAAGGGTTTGATGAATAATATTTAATTACGGAATTATAAAATCACAATACAATACGTTTAACATCCATTTTTTATGCCTCCTAATTGTGTTCAGTGCTAGTTAAAAACAATACTATTTCTTCTTTTAGAAAAAACTATTTTTTAACTTTGAATTTTATTGAAACATAAATTTTCTTCTTCAATCTGTTTAAAATAAAAAACGCCCATAAAGGGCGCAAAACACAAAAAAATTAAATGGCTAAAAATAACCACTTGCCTATTATTCTTCGTTGTAATCTAAAATAACCGATTTCGTTTCACCGCAGGAACATACAAACTTAATTTCTTTAATATTATCGTTTGCATCCTTTTTTAAAATTAGTTTCACCCCTCCGTGGCTATCTTCTTCAACAGTAATTTTAGCCATCCCAATTATTTTAGCCTTTTCGCTTTTTATCACGTTTCCGTCGGCATCTACATCTCTATAAGATATTTCACGAAAACTGGTTTCTTGAAAATCATCTTGCATATTACAATGCCTTATTTATAGTTTCATAAATTTTTTCTAAGGGAACAATAGCATCGGCAAACCCTGCGTCAACAACAGCTTTCGGCATACCATAAACAACACAAGATTCTTCGTTTTGAGCTATACAATAACCACCCATTGATTTTAATTCTTTTACTGCTTCAAAGCCGTCTTTTCCCATTCCGGTCATTATAACACTAAGTGTATGTTTTCCGTAAACTCGCAATAGCGATTTTAACATTACATCAACACATGGTTTATGTAAAGTATCAGAAGGTTTATCCGAAATATTAACAACATCTTCATTTTTAGCATTTTTATAAATGGTCATATGATAACCACCTGGTGCTAAATATACCCATCCCTTTTTAACAACTTCGTTATTTTCGGCTTCTTTAACCGAAATCGGGGATAAAGAATTTAACCTATCTGCTAACGATTTTGTAAATTTTGGCGGCATATGTTGAACGATAAAAAAAGGAACATTTGCCTTTGGATCTAAAAAAGGGATTAGTTTTTGCAAAGATAACGGTCCGCCGGTTGAAATTCCGATACCGACTGCCTTATACCCCAATCGAGGAACTGTTAATAATTGTTTTGAAGTTACTGGTTTAGGCTTTTCCCCTAATGCCTGCAATCTTTCTAATCTGGTTCTTAAACTTTTTTGTTTTACGATTGCTTTAATCTTTTTAATTAGTTCTTCGCGAATATTAACAATATTAACGCTAACAAAAGACATCTCTTTCGGAATAAAATCAACTGCTCCGTATTCCATTGCCTGAATAGTGGCATCTGCTCCTTCCGTAGTTAACGAGCTAACCATTATTACGCTTGTAGGGCATTCAGCCATTATTTTCTTTAATGCGCTCAATCCGTCCATTACAGGCATTTCAATATCTAAAGTAATAATATCAGGTCTAAGTTTTTTAGCAAGGTCAAAACCTTCTAATCCATTTTTCGCAGTACCGACAATTTCTATATCGGTATCCGAACTTAACATAATTGATAGTGATTTCCGCATGAAAGCTGAATCATCAACAATAAGTGCTTTTATATTTCCCACAACTAATCCGTAAGTTTATGTATCATTTCACCGATATCAACAATCATAACAACTGTACCGTCTCCCATAATTG
Organism: Bacteroidota bacterium; assembly: GCA_023447335.1. Classification (GTDB taxonomy): domain Bacteria; phylum Bacteroidota; class Ignavibacteria; order Ignavibacteriales; family Melioribacteraceae; genus JAEXOD01. The sequence continues at coordinate 769 of JAEXOD010000153.1, read as the reverse complement.
TTGCACCGGCAACCCCTTCAACATTTCCTAAATAATTACCAAGATTCTTTATAACTACTTCCTTCTGACCGATTAAATGATCAACTTTAATACCATATCTTTTTTCTGCAATTCCAACAATAACAATATACCGCCATCCGACTGTATCGTCAATTTTATCACGATACAATACTTCACTAATATCAATTAACGGTAATACATTTTCTCTTAATTTAATACAATCTACTTTATTTACTTTATAAATTTGATTTCGCGGAACACGCACAACTTCAATAACCGAATTAAGAGGGATTACAATTATCTCCTTCTTAATCTGGACATACAAACCTTGAATTATTGCAAGCGTTAACGGAAGTTTTATAATAAATTTTGTTCCTCTTCCAACTTCCGATTCTATATTAATAATACCTCGCAACTTAGCAACGTTAGTTTTAACAACATCCATTCCTACTCCGCGACCGCTTACGTTTGTAACTCTTTCTGCAGTAGAAAACCCGGGTAAAAATATTATATTCAATGCGTCAGTTTTTGAAAGTTCGGCAGCAGCTTCTTTAGTCATAAGTCCTTTGCTAATCGCCTTTTCTTTCAACTTTTCAGTATCAATTCCACCGCCGTCATCTTCAATAGAAATAATAATATTGTTCCCTTCATGTTCAGCTGCTAAAATAACGGTACCCGTTCTATCTTTTGCAACTTTTTCGCGTTTATCAGGTAATTCAACTCCATGATCTACTGCATTACGTACTCAGTGAACCAAAGGATCGTATAT
>JAEXOD010000098.1 GCA_023447335.1 Bacteroidota bacterium | reverse complement strand
TCCTTGAGCTGCCTGTTGACTATAACCTAAAACCATAACTAAAGCAGGAATGACGATAATTCCTCCCCCTATTCCCAATATTCCGCTCATTACACCTGCTAAAATACCAATTATAATTAATGTTACTATTTCATTCATGTTTAATATCCTAAAATTATTTCATCAAAATCATTTTATTAAACTTACTAATATTATTGGATGTCAATTTATAAAAATAGATTCCCGAAGGGGTATCGGATGCTGCTTTATATAAGTAAGTATGTTTACCTATTGGTAAAAAACCTAAATTATCGCTAAATATTAATTCCCCAATTCCGTTAAATATTTCTATGCTAATTTCAGAAGGAGCAGCTATCGAAAATTCAATATTTGTAGAGGGATTAAACGGATTAGGATAGTTTTGCGATAAATTAAAAGTTGAAATATTTAAATCGCTTTCGGTAACCGATGTTGGTAAAGGCTTCCCGGCGTCAATCCATGCCGTATAAACTAATGAAGATAGTGCGGTTGAAGATTTTTGAAGCATTTTAATTGTAAAATGTTTTGTTAAAGACCATAATTTGGCGTAATACGTTGAATTATATGAACCGCCTGCTGTCGTTTTTGCCGTTTTATCTGCTAACAATAAGCTATCTACATAAGGGTAATTTTGATAAATAAAGTTAAAAACAAAATCTGATACATCAGAAATATATTCGGATTCATTAGTGTTATATGTAATCTCATTAATATAATTACTTATCATTTTCGATTCATATCTTGAGTGTATTCCTGTTTGACCGGTTAATTGACCGTTATAATTAACAGTAATATGCATCGGCATGCTAGCATCGGCTATATAGTGACCTAAATCCGCGGCAATCAATGCAGCTTTATCGAAATTTAATCTTTGTAAATTAGCTTTTAAGCTATCGTAAGAATCTAAAACAGCCCAAGGTAAAATTCCTTGGTCATAAACAAAGTTATAACCATAAATATTTATTACCGAATCCATATCCTGAGGAATATACCCATAACTTGTAAAGTGGGAATAATTATCAATATCTATGTAGTGTTTTGGTGCTTCGGTTGGGTCTTCACTTTTTCTCTCATCCGCATCACTTGCATGATCAGCCAAAATCTGTTGCCAAGAAAAAAGGTATTGTGCATCGTTGGGAAAACCGTAAACAGATTTTTGATTAATTAAATAATGTGCTTGACCGCCCCAACCCATAATTACAGAACTAATTGAAATTAATAAAACAAAAATATACTTCATCATTAGACAACTTTAAAAATATTAAAAAATAATAATACGATTTAGCGGGGAGAATTGCAATATTTTAGTGGAAAGGCGGAACAGGGATAAAGTGAAACGGGGAAATAGTGAAATGGTGAAACGGTGAAACGGTGAAATGGTGAAATGGTGAAATTGTGAAATAGTGAACAATTACTTGCATTAAAATAATTGGGTGATTATCTTAGTATTGTAAAATGAAGAATCATAATAAAAAAATCATTAAACACACCTGTAGGTCTTGATTTTTCTTATCCTTTTTCAGTATATTCTGCATACCATTTTACTTAATTTTAATTTTAGGGAATACTATGAAAAAAAATAAGACTATTTCGTTTTATATTGTTTGTAGCTATATAATAATTTCTTGGTTAATGGTTGCCGGTTTATTAAATGCACAAACGGAGAGCATAGAAAAAATATTGAACACTGACGGTACATTAAAATCTGTGGAGAGCGGATCATACAATGCTACAGGTTATACAATTGAAATTGGTGAAAATAATGTACCCAAATTAATAAACACAGAAAGACTTAATAAAGAAAAGGGGAATAGCACTGTAACTTGGAGTAGTTTTGGCAGCGGATATAACGGAGTAGGTGGCGGTAGTGTAAAATCAATAGTTGTAATTGGAGATAATATTTATTTTGGGGGAGAGTTTAAAGCAGTTGATGATTATAAAATTGAATATATTGTAAAATTTAACACACAAAATAATACTTGGTCAGCTTTAGGTAATGGAGTAAATGGTTTTGTTAAAACAATGGTTACAGACGGTATAAATTTGTTTGTAGGGGGAGAATTTACTACGGCAGGGGATTTTAGTGTAAATTATCTTGCAAAGTGGGACGGTAATAGTTGGTCTGCGTTAGCACCAGGATTGAATGGCTATCCGCTTACTCTCTTAATAGACGGATCAAATCTTTATGTAGGCGGTACTTTTACTAAAGTCGGCGTAACAACTGTAAATAGAATAGCACGATGGGATTTGAATATGAGTCAATGGTCTGCGTTGGGATCAGGAATGGACAATAATGTTTATGCTCTGGCTAAAATAGGATCATATCTTTATGTAGGTGGTTCTTTTGCTTCTCCCGGAAGCTATATAGCAAAATGGAACGGAAGTAGTTGGTCGGCAGTTGGTTCGGGTTTAGGCCAATACGTGCTTGCACTTGCCGTTTCCGGAACAGACCTTTATGCGGGCGGTGGTTTTACAACTGCGGGGGGCAGTACTGCAAACCGTATAGCAAAATGGAGCACAACAACTGAAACTTGGTCAGCTTTAGGTAGCGGAGTTAATAATGGGGTTAATAATATAGTGAACACAATTTGTACTGACGGATCAAATTTGTATGTAGGTGGTGCTTTTACTACTGCGGGGGGCAATTCTGCCAACTGTATAGCAAAATGGAACGGGAGTAGTTGGTCGGCTTTGGGTAGCGGAATTAATGATTATGCATACGCTATGGCTTTAAGCGGAGATTACCTAATTATTGGGGGGAATTTTTCAAAAGCAAATGATATTGGTGCTAATAAAATTGCTAAATATAATAGATTAACAACCGTTTGGTCCTCGATAACAAGCGGAGGAACAAACGGTATAACCGGAAATGTATATGCTATTGCGGTAATTGGGAGCGATTATTACTTTGCAGGTAATTTTAAGTCAGTTAAAGGGAGTATTTTGGATGCAAATTATATAGCAAAATGGAATGCCACCGATGGATGGACATCACTTGGTTTAGGATTAAATAATCAAGTCAATGCACTTGCAGTAATAGGAACAGACCTATGCGTGGGCGGCCATTTTACTACAGCGGGGGGCACTACTGCAAATTATATAGCAAAATGGAACGGAAGCAGTTGGTCGGCGTTGGGTTCAGGGCTGGATGGTCCTGTATATGCACTCGCCGTTTTCGGAACAAACCTTTATGTAGGTGGAAACTTTTATTTTGCAGATGGAATTCAGGTTAGCTGTATAGCAAAATGGGATGGGGGCAGTTGGTCGGCTTTGGGTTCAGGGTTGGAACTAATTGTATTGTCAATTGCACTCAAAAGCGATACGGAAATTTATGTCGGTTGCCATATTGATTATCCATATGAGGAAATAAATGCTATCCATAAATGGGACGGAAGTAATTGGTCTGCTCTGGGTTCCGGCGTAATTGAATCGGTAAGCTCAATTGCAATAAGTGGTACAGATGTATATATTGGTGGAGAGATTACGTATGTAGGAGATAACCCAACAAACTATATAGCTAAATGGGACGGAAGTAATTGGACTGCACTTGGTAGCGGTCTAAACGGGTATGTTAAAACCCTTGCAGTAAGCGGAAGCGATTTATATGTTGGGGGAAATTTTACTACTGCAGGAGGAAATGAAGCAAACTATTTGGCGAAATGGAACGGAACAAGCTGGTCATCACTTACAGAAGGAGGTGTTAACGGTTTGGGTGGTGGAGTTAGTTGTTTATTACTAAATACATCAACAAACAAAATGTTAGTTGGAGGTTCATTTGTGACAGCGGGTACAAAATGTGTTTACGGAGTTACAGCATTTACGGATAGTGATAATCCTTTTCCTGTTGAGTTAACAACATTTAGTGCAAAAGCTGTTGGAGGTAATGTTAATTTATATTGGACAACTTCAACAGAAATTAACAATTATGGGTTTTATTTGGAACGAAAAATAGATTATAATAATTGGGAAGAGATAACCTTTATAAGTGGATACGGAAACAGCCAAACAATAAATGAATACAGCTATACTGATAACTTAACAACCGGCGGGTTAATACAGTACCGATTAAAACAAGTTGATTTGGACGGTGTGTGTAAATATAGCTCAGTTATTGAAGTTAATATTAGTATACCAATAAATTACAATTTAAGCCAAAATTATCCAAATCCGTTCAACCCGGAAACAAGAATTAATTATTCAATCTCAAAATCAAGTAATGTAAAAATTGTTGTGTTTGATGCATTGGGAAAAGAAGTAACAACATTGGTAAACGAAAACAAAAATGCGGGTAATCATTCGGTTTTATTTAATGCAAAAAACTTAACAAGCGGTGTATATTTTTACAAAATTGAAACCGGTGATTTTAGCGATGTTAAAAAAATGATGGTGGTTAAGTAGTAAGCGGTTGGGAATAGTGAATAGTGAATAGATTTAATGTTACCGCATTTGTAATGAGAGTAAAAATAGTTTAAACCGATATTAAATTTAACTTATTTTATAGTTAAAAATGTGAGGCTATTATATTCATTCTATCCCTTTGGTATAAATATCTAATATCCAAAGTCTGATGTCTAAAGTCTATTTTGCATTTTAGTGTAGTATTAATGCATAAAAATGATTATTTTTGTATTTTAAATTTTTTAGGTGTTTAGTGAAAATATTTGTAACAGGCGGTAGCGGATTTTTAGGTATTAACCTAATTAGATATTTGCTAAAGCTTAATCACGAAGTTACTTCGCTTGATTTGGTTGAATTTGATTACCCCGATTGCAAAAATAATATTAATGCTGTTGTTGGTGATATACGCCACGCTAAAACGGTCGATAGATTAATGCAAGGACAGGATTATGTTATTCATTGTGCTGCTGCATTACCGCTATACTCCCCCGATGATATTTATACAACCGATGTAGTCGGAACCAGAATTTTGATTGATGCCGCATTGCGACATAACGTAAAACGGTTTGTTCATATTAGTTCTACTGCTGTTTACGGAATTCCGGATCACCATCCTCTTTACGAAACTGATAAACTTGACGGTGTTGGACCTTATGGTAAAGCCAAAATATTAGCCGAAAAAGAATGTGAATTCGGAAGAGATAAGGGGTTATGTGTTCCTATTTTGCGTCCTAAATCGTTTGTAGGACCGGAAAGGCTGGGCGTTTTTGCTTTGTTTTATGATTGGGCAAAAGACGGAAGAAGTTTTCCTATGATTGGAGACGGATTTAATCGTTATCAATTATTAGATGTTGAAGATTTATGCGAAGCTATTAATAACTGTTTAGTTCTTGAAAATGATAAAGTAAACGATGTATTTAACATAGGAGCTAAAGAGTTCACTACAATGAGAGAAGATTACCAAGCTGTATTGGATGAAGCCGGATTTGGTAAAAGAATTGTCGGGTTACCCGAAATGCCGATTATTTTGACATTAAGACTATTAGAAGCTTTGAAACTTTCCCCCTTATATAAATGGGTATATGAAACTGCAAGTAAAGATTCTTTTGTATCTATTGAAAAAGCTGAAAAACAATTAAATTACAAACCAAAATATTCTAACAAAGATGCCTTGATTAGAAACTTCAAGTGGTATTTAGCAAATTTGGATAACTTCAAAGAGACTTCGGGAATATCACACCGTGTACCATGGAAACAAGGTGTTCTAAGTATTGCTAAATTATTTTTTTAAGTGAAATTAATATATAATAAATAAAAAGAGGAAAAAATGCCAACAAAAGCGGATTTTTTAAAAACCACAGTAAAACATTTTGATATTAAAGAGCATAACGTAGTTCCTATTGTAGAAGCAATGGAACGTATGGCTTTTTCATCACGCGATTTAAATAGAGCTTCACAAATTTATGATATGATGTTAAAAGATAAAGATTGTACGGTTATTTTAACATTAGCAGGTTCAATTTTTAGTGCGGGATTAAAGAAAATAGTTTACGATATGGTTATGAATAATATGGTTGATGCAATTGTTTCTACAGGTGCATTAATGGTCGACCAAGATTTTTTTGAAGCCTTAGGCTTTAGACATTATTTAGGTTCTCCTTATAGCGATGATAATTTATTACGTGATTTACATATTGACCGTATTTATGATACATATATTGATGAAGATGAATTAAGAATTTGTGACGAAACTACACAAAAGATTTTTGATAGTATGGAACCAAAAGCTTATTCCTCACGTGAATACTTAAAAGAATTTGGTAAATACTTAGATGAAAACGGTGGTCCTAAAGTAGAAGATAGTATTATTTATGCTGCTTACAAAAAGAACGTTCCGATTTTTGTTCCTGCATTTTCAGACTGTTCGGCAGGTTTCGGATTTGTTGTACATCAAACAAATAATCCTGAAAAACATTGCTCAATTGACAGTGCAAAGGACTTTTTAGAATTGACAAAAATTAAATTAGCTTCAAAAGAAACAGGTATTTTTATGATAGGCGGCGGAGTGCCTAAAAATTTCACTCAAGATATAGTTGTTGCTGCCGATATTTTAACAGAAGATGCTCCAATGCACAAATATGCAGTTCAAATTACGGTTGCCGATGTTAGAGACGGTGCGTTGTCATCCTCTACATTAAAAGAAGCAAGCAGTTGGGGAAAAGTAGAAACCACATTCGAACAAATGGTATATGCCGAAGCTACTTTGGCTTTACCTTTAATTGCAGGTTATGCTTATCATAAAGGAAGCTGGAAAGAAAGAGAAGATAAAAACTACGCAAATATTTATTAATATATAAATTATTGATGTTAAAAAATCCCCTTATCCTCAAGGGGATTTTTTGTTTTAAAATAAAAAAGGGATTGCACTTATATTTGCAATCCCTAATAATAAAGGAACTAAAAATTAATTTATTTTATTTTTCATCATCAACTACTTCGTAAGCAGCGTCTTGAACGTCTTTATCAGTTTTGGTTTGTTTCTGCTGTTGCTGTTGATTTCCTGCACCTTGTGTCGGATCACCTTGAGCACCTGCACCCGGATTTTGAGGACCGGCTTGTTGATACATCTGCTGTGAAATCTCATTCCACACTTTAGTTAAATTATCACTAGCGGCTTTAATGTTTTCGGTATTATTTCCGGCAATTGCATCTTCAACTTTTTTAACTTCGCCGTCTAATCTATTGTATAATTCGGGAGTTAATTTATCTTTTAATTCTTCCATCTGTTTTTTAGTCTGGAATACTAAATTATCTGCAGTGTTTTTAATTTCTACAGCTTCTTTGCGACGTTTATCTTCTGCTGCATGTTCTTTAGCTGTATTTTTCATTTTTTCGATTTCGTCTTTAGATAAACCGCTGGAAGCAGTAATTTTAATACTTTGTTCTTTATTGGTAGCTTTATCTTTAGCAGAAACGTGTAAAATTCCGTTAGCATCAATATCGAAAGTTACTTCAATTTGAGGTACACCGCGTGGTGCAGGTGGAATTCCGTCTAAGTTAAAGCGTCCTAATGTTCTGTTGTCGTTCGCCATCGGGCGTTCACCTTGTAAAACGTGAATTTCAACAGAAGGTTGGTTATCTGCGGCAGTGCTAAATGTTTCACTCTTTTTAGTAGGAATAGTAGTATTAGCGTTAATTAAAGTAGTCATTACTCCGCCTAAGGTCTCAATTCCCAATGAAAGAGGGGTAACGTCTAATAATAACACGTCTTTTACGTCTCCGGCTAAAACACCGCCCTGAATTGCTGCACCAACAGCCACTACTTCATCAGGATTTACGCCTTTATGAGGTTCTTTCTTAAATAAATCCTTAACAATTTCTTGTACTTTTGGAATACGAGTACTACCGCCTACCAAAATTACTTCGTCAATTTGTGATACGGAAACACCTGCATCTTGGATTGCTTTTTGGCAAGGAATAACAGTACGAGTTAACAGGTCATCTACCAATGATTCAAATTTAGCACGTGTTAAGCTAATATTTAAGTGTTTTGGACCATCTTGAGTAGCGGTTATAAAAGGTAAATTGATATCAGTTTGTAAAGATGAAGAAAGCTCAATTTTAGCTTTTTCGGCTGCTTCTTTTAAGCGCTGTAAAGCCATTGCATCTTTTCTTAAGTCAATTCCGTCTGATTTATTAAATTCATCTGCCAAAAAGTCAATTAATTTTTTATCGATATCATCACCGCCTAAGTGAGTATCACCGTTTGTTGACTTAACTTCAAATACACCGTCACCGATTTGAAGAATACTAATATCAAAAGTACCGCCTCCGAAATCATAAACAGCAACAATTTCTTCTTTCCCTTTTTTGTCTAAACCATAAGCCAAAGCAGCGGCAGTAGGTTCGTTAATAATACGTTTTACAGTTAAACCGGCAATTTCTCCGGCATCTTTAGTTGCTTGTCTTTGAGCATCGTTAAAGTAAGCTGGAACGGTAATAACTGCTTCATTAATTGTAGTACCTAAATAATCTTCTGCGGTTTTTTTCATCTTCTGTAAAACCATGGCGCTAATTTCCGGAGGCGAATATAATTTATCACCTATGCGAACGCGTGCTGTTCTGTTATCACCTTCTTCTACTTTATAAGGTACTTCTTCTATTTCACGACGCACTTCGTCAATTCTGCGTCCCATAAATCTTTTGATTGAAAAAATTGTATTGGTCGGATTTGTAACGGCTTGTCTTTTTGCAGGCTGTCCGACTAATCTTTCTCCTGTTTTGGTAAATGCAACTATAGATGGAGTTGTTCTTCCGCCTTCGCTATTTGGAATTACAACCGGTTCGTTGCCTTCCATAACCGCAACGCAAGAGTTGGTAGTTCCTAAGTCAATTCCTATTATTTTACTCATAATTTTTCTCCTTGTATTATGGCTTTCGCCTGTTATTATTTTAATTGTCTTTAAAATGCAATAATTATGCCAAATGACTAAAAGCATCAAAATAGGGTAAAACTATCCGTAATTTATCATAAAAATAGAGATTAAATAAAAAATTATTATCTTAGTATATATTATTGATAAGAAAAGAAAGAGTTTTTGACGCTTCTAAGTGTGTTAATTCTTAAATAAGATATTGTAATTTAACAAGTTAACAAAGAATGGTAATTTGAATTATTAATTATTGAATTTGAATTTAATTAACTGCAGTATAGTATGACAAAGTGACATAGTGAGGAAAATTTTGTTAGGGATTAATATGGTGACACACTAATATGACATATTGTCATATTAGTTTATACTGTGAATATTACTATAATCGAGTGATTTTAAAGTTTTTATAACCGTGATAAATTTCAAATGCGGCAGTTTTAATAACTGTAGCAACAGGAACAGCAAGCAACATTCCGACTACGCTTAATAATTGATTTCCTATAATAATTAAAATAATAATTATCAAGGGATGCATATCAGTTGATTTAGAAAATATATTTGGCTGGACAAAACCGTTATCAAAAGTATAAATTAATAAGAAAGTTAATGATATTGCCGGTAGCATTGTAAAATCACCAAACTGAACTATGGAAATTATTATTGCAGGTATTCCGCCAATAAGTGGTCCAAAATAAGGAATAAGATGCCCGATTCCGGCAACAAACCCTATAGAAACCGAATTTTGGACGCCCAGTAACGAGAGAGTTATAGTTACCATAACACCTACAAACGTTGCATCTAAAATCCAACCTCTTACAAAACGGCCCAATTGTTCACCGATTTTGCTGATAACATGGTAAGACATTTCAAAATATCTATTGGGTAATAAATTAACAATACCTTTGTGAATCCTTTTTGTATCTTTTAATATAAAAAAGGTCATGAAAGGAACAATTACTAAAATTGCAATTACAGAAAATAATCCTGAGACTATATCAGACACATTGTTAATTAAACTACCTACTAAGTTTGTAAAGAACTCAAGTATCCTTTTGTTAAGGTCAATATTTTTAGTAAAAGGGATATAATGCTTAATGAAACCTTGAATTTGATTAACAACGGCAGAGATTTTATCCTGACTTAAATTTTGATAAATAACCTCAAATTGATTAATTAATTTAGGAAGCAAAAGCGAAAGAGAAAAAGTTAAAAATCCACCGACAATAATAAATAAACCTAAAGTTCCGACAGTTCTTCTAACCCCGAGTTTTTCGAGATATGTAACAACCGGATTGAAAATTAATGCAATTAGTGTAGATATTGCAAGCAAAATAAAAATGTCAAGGAATAGATAAAAGATTAAAAAAACTACAGCTAAAAATATAAACGAGAGCAAATATTTATTAATTTTTCGAAGGTTAAATTCTTTAAATTGCATAGACGATTTTGAAAAAATGTAAAGTTAAATTAAATAATTTAGTAATGAATTTACAAAAAAAATTCTTATAAATTTACTATATTTAAATGTATTAAAAAAATTTTAAAGGTTTAAAATGGCAGAATTAAATTTAATTGATAGTATTAAAGCTAAAGCAGCTGCAAGAAAGAGAACTATCGTTTTACCGGAATCACAAGACGAAAGAGTATTAAAAGCGGCTGAACAATTAGTTAAAGAAAATATTTGTAATGTAATTGTATTGGGAAACGAAGAAAAAGTAAGACAAGATGCTTCTAATTTAGGCGTTAGTTTAACAGGTGTTAGAGTGATTGATCCCGTTAAATCTGAAAAATTAAGCGATTTTGCCAATATATTTTACAATATGCGTAAGCATAAAGGGATGACAATTGAAAAAGCCCACGAAACATTAAAACATGAATTGTTTTTTGGTGCAATGTTAGTAAAAGAACAAATGGCAGACGGTTTTGTTGCCGGTAGTGCTTCTCCAACGGCAGACGTGTTACGTGCAGCAATTCAATGTGTAGGAATGCCTGAAGGAATATCTATTGTAAGCAGTTTCTTTTTAATGGTATTTCCTGAAAAAGTAATTAGTTTTGCAGATTGTGCAGTTGTTCCAAATCCTGATGCAGCTCAATTAGCAGATATTGCAATTACGACAGCAGATAATCATAAAAAATTAACCGGTGAAGAGCCTTACGTTGCGATGTTATCTTTCAGTACTAAAGGAAGTGCACAGCATGAATTAGTTGATAAAGTAGTAGAGGCAACAAGAATAGCAAAAGAAAAACGCCCGGATTTAAACTTAGACGGTGAATTACAGTTTGATGCAGCTACTGTTGAATCAATAGGGAAAAAGAAAGCTCCCGGAAGTACGGTTGCAGGTCATGCTAATGTTTTAGTATTCCCGGATTTACAAGCAGGTAATATCGGATATAAAATTGCACAGCGTTTAGGTGGTGCAGAAGCGGTTGGTCCGGTTGTACAAGGATTAAAGAAACCCTTGTTTGACCTTTCACGTGGCTGCAGCGCTGATGATATTGTAAGTACAAGTGCCATTGCTGCTTTAATGTCCTAAGATTTTACGCCCCCTTTAACGGGGGCTTTTTAATTTGTGTTTTTATCTGAGTGATTAATGAAAGTTCTTATTGCAGAAGATAATCCTTCAATGCGTACATTGTTACGAAGGATTTTTGACAGGAATAAATATAATGTTTCGGTTTGTGCAAACGGAAGGGAAGCTATTGAAGAACTTCAAAATAATTATTATGAGATAATATTAACCGATTGGATGATGCCTTATGTTGACGGTATTGAGTTAATTAGGTACATTAGAGAAAGAATAACACCTCCGCCGATTATATTGATGGTTACGGCTTTGGCAAGCCGTCCTGCTCAAAATAGAGCCCTTTTAGCGGGTGCCGATGAGTTTATAACAAAACCGTATAATGAAACCGATATTTTACTAAAAATTGAAAATCTATTACTTCAGCAAGGAAAAAGGGAATATACAAGAATTCCTGAAACTTTGGCAGTATCACCGAAAATATCCTCATTTTACGGCATAGCTGTGGCAGCAAGTACAGGGGGACCACAAGCGTTGCTAAAATTTTTTGAATTGATGCCGAAGATTTATAAAGCTGCTTTTTTTGTAGTTTTACACGCTCCGGCATGGATGTTGGCTTCGTTTGTTGAAAGATTACAAAAAGAAAGTAAATTGAAAGTAAGGTTAGCAGAGGAAGGAATGCCAATTGTACCGGGAGAAGTGTATTTAGCCCCGGGCGGTTTACATATGGGAATTCACCCGAGTACGAAAAATATTACCCTTTTGGATACACCTCCGGAAAATTTTGTAAAACCGGCAGCAGATCCGATATTTAGAAGTGTTGCAGAGATATTCGGAAAGAACTCTGTAGGTATTGTATTAACCGGAATGGGACACGACGGAAGTATAGGGAGCGGATATATAAAAGCAGCAGGCGGGTTAGTAATTGCACAAGACCCTAAAGAAGCGATGCTTTCCAGTATGCCTCAATCTGTCGTAGATCTAAAATTAGCAGGAGTTATTACCAAGTTAAACGAAATACCTGCAATTGTAGCTAATTACATTAATAAACGTAATATTTAAGCTAATAACCTAATTACCATAAACAACTGCAGATAAATATCCCACGACTTCTTTTTTGTTTTTGTTAACATTAGAGGAATCTGTATAATTTAATACTTTGGCATTATTACAATTTAATAAATTAGCCAATTTTAATAAAGTATAAATTGCTCCGCCACCGCAGGCTTCGCAAGATTGTTTTTCCAAAGCAGAATATAACCCCTCAAAATCAAAACTATTTATTTTATCAATAACTATTTTATCAAGTTTTACGGCAGTTTCGGAATTATAAAAGTGAGATAAGTCGGAACTTGCAACTACTAAAAAGTTTTCGTTCCAAATTCTTTTTAATTGCTCAGCCAACTCGTCTAAATAAGACTTAGTTTGATTTCCGATAACAATAGGAATAACGTTAAAATCATTAAATATAACTTGTAAAAAAGGGAGTTGAACTTCTAAGGCATGTTCGTTTCTATGTCCGTTAATTCCCCTAAAAATATAAACAGAATTAAGCGAAAGCTCATCTGCAATTTTGTTATTAACGGGAATATTACCCAAAGGTGTTTGATAATAATCCCCTTCGTAAATACATATACCGTCAAAATACTCTCTATGACTTGGGGAAATAATAAATATGTTTTTAATAGCTAAATTTTTAATTGAATTATAAGCAAAAGCTGCAGTATTACCGCTATAAACATAACCTGCGTGTGGAGAGACTATACCGACAACGTTAGTAAAATTATAACTTACCGTATTTTGCGATAATAACAAATCAACATATTCTTTTAATTCGTAAGGGTTTTCAGGATAGAACATCCCGGAAACAGCAGGTTTGCGAATTATATTACTCATGCTCGTTCTCCGTTTCTCTTTCGGAAAATACTGTTGCAGTAAACATTTCGATATTCAAAGTTTTTTGTTGCCATAAATCTTCGGGTAAACCAGCTTTTACACAAAGCGAAGATAAAAACTCCCATTTATCCATATTGTGCTCAATAGGAACTTGGGGGAGTAATAAACCTCTTCTGCCGTACTCGGTTACAATTAGTCCGTGTTTTCCGATTATTATTTCTTCATAATCATTCATCTTAAAAGGTCGTGAAAGTATTGAAATTTCTATTTCAATATTAGAGAGTTCATTTTTTTTAACGGGAGGAAAACGGGGATCGTGAAACGCTGCTTGAATTGCAGCATTATGAATTGTTTCGTATAAGTAATCATCACTTAAAATATAACCGATACAACCGCGTAAATTGCCAAATCTGTGTAAAGTGACAAAAGCACCTGACTGCTCTTTTAAGACAGGGAATGTTTTTGTATCAATTTCAGGAATTGACCCCACACCCAAATAATTTTCGATTGTTGAACGAGCAATTTTAAGAAGTTGTTTTTTTTCTTCAATGGTAAGTTCCATTTGTTACTCCATTTTAAAAATTAGAACTTCGGATTTCTCTTTTAGCAAGATTAAGTAGTTCTTATAAGTAAAAAAAGATTCGGGGACAAACGCCTGCACATTTTTGTTGAGTATTATTTCCTCTCTAATTTTTCCTGATTCACATTCCACTGCTACAAAATAATTTGAGATCCCCTTATTTGTAAGTAAGTGGAAATTACACAAAATTAAGTCTTCAAAAATAAGCAATTGAGGATTATATTTAAGAGGAAAAGTTTTTGTGTATTTTTCAATGGTACTATTAAGTAATTCGTTATCTATTAAAGTGTTATCTTCAGGGTAACCATACAAATCAAAATTGAATTTACTCATAAAACTGTTATGCATTTCATCAATTTCATCAAAGGAGAGGGAAAGATTTTTTATAAATTCACCACTATGTAAATCTAACTCAAACAAATAATTTTCTTCAAAACCTTTTTTTTGAGCAATTAAAGAATTATTGTGTACAAACAAAAATGTATAATCAAGATTTTCCCATACAACCATATCTTTTTTTACATTGTAAGTAATAATACCCATATGAATAGGTAAGTCGGGTTTTACAAATTTGTGAAAGAAAATATAATCTCCGTAAAAAGATTCAACACCTAACCAAACATTTTCGGGTAAACTAATAGACTTTTTAATAATGTGATTATTAGGGAGATTAGTAATAAAATAGGACACTTCTTTAGTAGAAATGTCCCTAGTTTCTATTAATAAATCATCTTTATCATTTAATAATAAACGCCAAATTTGTTTATCAGATTTAAATGATGTATGCTTTCTTAATTTCATAATTAATCCAATGGTTTGAAGCGTGCAGTAAAATGTCTTAACATAGGAGCTTCATAAGATATCTCAAATCCTTTTAACGAATCTCGTTTGTTAAATACCTCAATAATTACTTCAGCAACGTAATCAATGTGGCTTTGTGTATAAACTCTTCTAGGAATAGCAAGTCTAACTAATTCCATAGGCGGAGATATTAAATTACCGTCTTCACCATATTTACCAAACATTACGCTGCCTATTTCAACACCGCGAATACCTCCTTCAACATATAGAGCACATGCAACTGCCTGTCCGGGGTATTGGTGTGAAGGAATATTCGGAACAAATCTTTTTGCATCAATATAAATTGCGTGACCTCCGGTCGGTTCAATAATAGGCACACCGAACTGAGTAATTTTTTCTCCTAAGTATTCAATACTTCTAATTCTATATTGTAAATAGTTTTCATCAACTATCTCTTCAAGTCCTTGAGCAATTGCTTCTAAATCGCGTCCCGCAAGTCCGCCGTATGTGGGAAAACCTTCAGTAACGATTAATAAATTCCTGCATTGTGTTGCTAAATAATCGTTGTTAAGAGCCAAAAATCCGCCTATATTAACTAATGCGTCTTTTTTAGCACTCATAGTTGCTCCGTCCGCATAAGAAAACATCTCTTGACAAATTTCAAGAATAGATTTATCCTGATAACCAATTTCACGTTTTTTGATAAAGTAGGCATTTTCGGCAAATCTACATGCATCAATAAAGAGAGGTAAATTATATTTTAAGCAAACACTTTTAACTTGTTTAATGTTTTCCATTGAAACCGGCTGTCCGCCACCGGAATTGTTAGTAACCGTAATCATTACAATCGGAATATTTTCAACACCGGTATTTTTAATAAATTCTTCAAGTTTTTCAACATCCATGTTCCCCTTAAAATCTGCTTTAATTTCGGGGTGTTTTCCAATTTCGTTTAATAAATCAACAGCTTCGGCGCCGCTAAATTCTATATTAGCTCTTGTTGTGTCAAAGTGGGTATTATTCGGAATAAATTTCCCTTTACCACCGACAATTGAAAACAAGATCTTTTCCGCAGCTCTACCTTGATGAGTGGGAATTATAAAATCCATACCGGTTATCTTTTTTACAGCAGCTTCAAAACGGTAAAAACTTTTAGAACCGGCATAAGCTTCGTCTCCTTCCATAATACCGCTCCACTGTTTAGCGCTCATAGCACTTGTACCGCTATCAGTTAAAAGGTCAATAATAACATCATCTGCATGTAATAAAAAAGGATTATATCCGGCTTTTTCTAATAGTTCAATTCTTTCCTCTTTAGTTGTAAATCGAATCGGTTCAACAGATTTAATTTTAAATGGTTCAATAATTGTCTTCATTAATATTTCCTCGTTTATACTTTAGTTAATTTTTAATAAATAAATAGTATATTAATATAAGAAAAATTAGTAAATTTAAAAATATAATGTTTTCATATTATAATTAATAGAAACAAAATATTTACATATCCGTCTAAATACAAATAGTATAAAAAAAATAGACTTACTTACAAAAAAACGGAGAAAAAATGGAAGAAATGCAACAATCTAATCCGGAATTTAATGAAGTTCCGCAGGAAACTGCCCCAAGTCATTCTGATAACATAGTAGGGTTATTCATGGAACCGGCTCCTACTTTTGAAAAAATGAGTTATTTCCCAGCGAAAACAACAGATTGGCTCATTCCGACTTTATTAATTATTGTTATTGCAATTTTTGCAAATTTTGTGATGTTCAGTAATGCTCAAATTAAGTATTCCATGATTGAAAAACAAATGGAAAAAATTACCCAGAATTTTAATGAGATGGTTGAAAAAGGACAGATGCCCCCTGAAGTTGCCGAAGAGCAATTAGAAAAAATTAGAGAAAACATGGATAAGAATTTAGGCGGATTTTCGCCTATGCAGATTATCGGAACTTTTATTGTAATATTCTTGAAACTATTTATAGTAGCAGGTGTCTTTTTCCTCTTTTTTAAACTTATTTATAAAGGAGATGGAAATTATAAAAATTCGCTTGTTGCATTAGGATTGCCAACCTATATTTCGGTAATTCAAGTTGTTGTAATGGTTTTAGCAGCATTGTTAATGAAAAAAGTGTTTTCAGGATTAAGTGTTTCGGATTTCTTGGATATTGATAAAGGCACATACAAGGGATATTTATTAAGTTATATAGATCCTTTCACTATTTGGTTTTATGCAGTAGTTAGTGTTGGATATGGTAAGTTATTTAAAGTTAATGCAGTTAAATCGTATAGTACTGTATTTGGCTTATGGATCGGATTTACGATATTATTGTTTGTGTTAGCACAATATGTTCCGTTTTTGAAATTTTTTGGTATTGGTGCTTAAGTATTTTTAAGTAATAAATATTGGATGACTCATCAATCTAAACAATTGATGAGTCATTTTTTATTTTAAACTTATGATAATTATAAAATAGATTGCGGGTCTATATCTATGCTAATTTTTACTTCTTTGTGACGTGCAATCTTGTTATATTCAGTTAATGCCGTAAAAATCAAGTTTCTTAATATCGAAGCTGATGGGTCTTTTTTTAACGGAGTTTTTAATACAATTTGATATCTATAAAATTTTTTAATCTTAAATAAAACGGCGGATATAGGGGGATTAATAATTACAGGTGAATTATATTTTTGTAATAACTGATAGAATTGGTTTATTGCATCAAAAGTATCTTTCTCATCCTCACTTTTTGCTTCAATTAATGCTAAACGGCTGAATGGGGGATAATTATTAAATTCGCGGACTTTTATTTCTCTTTCAAAAAAGGCAGTATAATTATTTGAGAGTACACACTGCAAAACAAAGTTATTTTGATTTTGGGTTTGAATTAAAACTTCGCCCTTTGCGTTGCTTCTACCGGCGCGACCGGCAACTTGAGTTAATAATTGGAAAGTACGTTCATCTGCTCTGAAATCGGGCATCCATAAAGATGTTTCTGCTGAAATAACTCCAACTAATGTTACTTTTGAAAAGTCCAGTCCTTTGGAGACGATTTGAGTGCCTACTAATATATCAATTTCTCCGTTTGCAAATTTGTTCATGATGTCACCAAATTTGCCTTTTGTATCAAGTGTATCGCTATCTACACGTTCAATCTTGCATTCGGGCAGATAATAACTTAATTCGTCTTCAACCCGCTGAGTACCCGTTCCGAAATATTTTAATTGTACCGAACCGCATTTTTTACATACTTTAGGTGCTTGTTTAGTAAAACCACAGTAATGACATTTGAGCAAATTTTTATCAATATGATAAATTAATCCGACACTGCAATCCTCACAAGTTTCTATTTCACCGCAGTCATCGCAATAAATTTGTGTAGCAAAACCGCGTCTGTTTTGTAAAATAATTACCCCTTCTCCTTTCTCCTTTCTATGTCTAATTTCTAAAAGTAGTTCTTTGCTAAAAATATTTTCGGTTTGTTTGTGCTTTTTTGCTTCGATCATGTCAATTAATTTTATTTCCGGTAATTGAGCATTATCTACACGTTCTGTTAGTTTTAACCAAATAAATTTACCGGTTAATGCATTGTACATAGATTCAATTGAGGGGGTAGCAGAACCTAAAACAATTGGGCAATTATTTTGCTTGGCTTTTACAATTGAGCAATCACGTGCATTAAATTTGGGAACTAAATCGTGTTGTTTATAACTTGCGTCATGCTCTTCGTCAACAACAATAAGCCCAATATTTTTTAACGGAGCAAACATTGCGGAGCGGGGACCGATAACAACTTTGTATTTGCCTTTTAATATTCCTCTCCAACTATCGTATCTTTCCCCAAGTGACATTTTACTGTGAATTAACGTTACTTTCTTTCCGAAAGTATTTAAAAAACGGGTCATCATTTGAGGCGTTAGAGAAATTTCGGGAACTAAAATTAAAACCGATTTTTTGTTTTCAAGAGTCCTTTTTGCAAGTTCAATATAAACTTGTGTTTTTCCGCTTCCGGTTACACCATGCAATAAATAAGGAGTATATGTATTGTTGTTAATACACTCGGTAACTTTATCGGTAACATCCTTTTGTTCTCTGGTTAGTTCAAATTCTGTTATATCCTCTTTGTAATTTTCCTCATATACACGTTCTATTTCTTTATCAAATACTCTAATTAACTTTTTAGATTCCAGAGCATTTATAGTATTAGAGCTGCTTTGAGTTTTTTCTAGGAGTGTTGATAATTTAATTGATTTCCCTTTTAATGAAAGAAGCTCAAGTAATATTATTACTTGTTTCGGAGATCGTTTTTCTGCCTCTGCAATTGCTCCGTATATTCTATCAATCGAATCTGCAATTTCTACAAATTTTGCCTTTTTAGGTTTTACTTTTGCTTCATCAATAATATCGGTTATTTCAATTGCCCCGAGTTTTTCTAATGATTTTAATGTGGAATAGATATTATTTTTATTAACCGCTTTGCGAAGAAAAGAAAGATTAACTTTTTCTTTTATTGCTAAAATGCTTAATAGTTTATTTCTTAAAATTCCTTTATTGCTTTCTTCTAGCAATAACTTATTACAAGTTTCGCAGTCTGAAATAATTATACGATTAGATTCTACTTCGCTACCAGGAGGAACAGAATAACGTAAAGCTTCGCCTAAACTACAAAAGTAATATTCGGAAATCCATTTATAAAATTTAAGACTATTTTCATCAAAAACCGGTAATTCATCAATTATATCAATAATGGGTTTTATAGTAACTTCTGTATCAACTTCTTTAATAACCTCAACAATAAATCCGGTTAAAACACGTTTTCCGAAAGGAACAACTACTCGCACACCGATTCCGGCTAAATCCAGAAAATCTTCAGGTACGGAATAAGTAAAAGAGTTTCTGAAAGGTAAGGGGAATACGACATTAACAAACATTTATAAAACTGCCGGTTCTAATAATGTTAATGTTTGTTTATTTGTGTCTAATTTTGCTTTTATTCCGATAGGTAAAGTAAATTTATTCTTTATATGTCCAAAAGAAAACCCGTAAAAAGTCGGAATGTTTAATGGTTTTAATCTATCTATTAATACATCTTTTAAAGTTAAAGATTCATGGAATGAGGCATCTCTCTTTTTCTTTTCACAACCTTTAAATACACCTAAAGCTATCCCTGATATACCTTCAAATTTACCTGCATTAATCATTTGAGTTAACATCCTATCAATTCGATATGGTTCCTCATTTATTTCTTCTAAAAAAAGGATTTTCCCTTTCAAATCAATGTCGTATTTTGTTCCTATATGACTAACGACAAGAGATAAATTTCCTCCGGCAAGTATTCCCTCACAAACTCCCTCATTAATAGCATATCTTTGAAAATCCGTATCTGCAGGATCCTCATCGGTAGCTGAATTTAGTACAAGATTATTCTGGGGTTCAATTAAAGTATTAATAAAATAGTTTAGGGAAAAATCATTATAAGTAGACGTTGCAACCGGTCCGTGAAATCCGACCAAACCGGTTTGTGAATAAATTGAATAAATCAAAGATGTTATGTCGCTATAGCCACATAATACTTTTGGGTTGTTTTTAATAATATTATAGTTCAAAATCGGAGAAAGCCTTGGAGTTCCATAACCACCGCGAACGCAAATTATTCCCTTAACTTCCTTGTCGGCAAAAAGTGATTCCAAGTCGTTTGCTCTTTCTTTATCTGTGCCGCCTAAATAACCGTATCTTGAAAGAATTTTATCGTTATATTTGGTACGAAAACCTAATTTCTCCATCTGTTCAATTGCATTATTAAGGTCTTTTTCATCAATAAAACTTGCGGGAGCAACCAAACCCAATAAATCCCCTTTGTTTAATCTTTTTGGTTTTAATTTTTTAATCTTAGTTTTTGTTGAATTAAAACTAAAGATACTATTCATTGGTATCATCGTTATTGCAGCAGTAATTGCAGCACTTTTTAATAATTCTCGTCTGTTCATCGTATCCATCCTAAATAAAATTAATTAGCATTGTAATATAAACATAGTAAATATAAATGTAAAAGCAAAAAGAGATGGTTTAAGTTTTCGTGTTAAGGTTTATTTTTGTATATTAAATTAATAATTAACAGTGGTTTAATATGTATTACGAAGATAAAGTAGATGAAACGAAATCTATAATACAAGAAGTAACTTTGCCTGATAATAAAGATTATGTTAAAGTTTTTATAAAAAGGGATGATTTAATTCATTCAGAAATATCAGGGAATAAGTGGAGAAAATTAAAATATAACTTATTTTATGCAAGTGAAAATAAATATGAAACAATATTAACATTCGGTGGGGCATTTTCAAACCATATTTATGCAGTTGCCGCAGCGGGAAAATTGTTTGGATTCAAAACAATAGGAATTATTAGGGGAGAAGAACATCTGCCGTTAAATCCAACATTATCATTTGCAGTAAATTGCGGCATGGAACTGCACTATCTTGATAGAACTACTTACAGAAATCGTGATGACGTTGAATTTAGAAATGAAATAGGTAAAAAATTTGGTAATCCGTATGTCGTTCCCGAAGGAGGGAGTAATATGTTAGCTTTGAGAGGTGTTGAAGAATTAGTGTATTCAATTGATATAGAATATGATTATATTTGCTGTGCTAACGGAACCGGAGGAACAATATCAGGGATAATATCCGCTTTAGAAGGGAATAAAAAAATACTTGGCTTTCCGGCATTAAAAGGGGCAGGATTTTTATATCAAGTGATAGATAAATTTGTTGAGCTATATAAAGACAAAAAGTTTAATAATTATGAGTTGGTTCAGGATTATAATTTTGGCGGATATGCGAAAATTAACAAAGAGTTAGTTGAATTTATAGAAAAATTTGAATATTTAAATGATATTCCGTTAGACCCTATATATACCGGTAAAATGTTCTTTGGTATTAATGATATGATAAAAAATAAATTATTTGAAAAAGGTTATAAAATAATTGCCGTTCATACCGGAGGTTTACAAGGCAATATGGGTATGAGTGAGAAAATAAATAAAATAATTGGACATTAAAGTAAATAATTAATCCACTTGTATGTTTACTGTGTTATTATTCCCATTGTTTTCAAATTTATAATACTTATCTATAAAGTAACATAATCCGTTGTTGGATTTATCGCAATAATAAACCGAAGAATTAATAATTATTGGGGAATTGTAAGATGATAAGTCTAATGTAAAAGACGAAGAAATATCTTTTAACGTAATGCTTTTAATTAATTCACCACTGTTATTAAAAATATATAAACTGCTGCTTATATGAGGATTAATAATTGTATTATTCGGTATGTTTATGTAAATATTAAATTTGTTGTTTGTTGAAAAACTTATATTAAAAGAATTAGAATAATTTAAGTTGTTTAAATTTATATTTTGTATTGTTTCTTTAGGTTTTATAATTAGTGTAGAAACGGTCTTTGACTGTAAATCTAGAATTCTAATTAAATCATTGTTAGTATCGGCAACATATATTTTGTCATCCATAAATGTTAGTCCTGCAGGTTCATTAAATATAGCCGTTTCAAAACTACCGTCTGTATTTCCTTCTTTGCCGGTACCAGCTATGGTATTTATGATTTTCAAATCAAGATCTATAATCTTAATTTTATTATTGTATGTATCTGCAATATAGATTTTATTTTGATTAATAACTAAACCTATTGGATGTTGTAATAGTGCGTTTTTGAATGAACCATCTTTATCACCGAAATCAAACAAACCGGTTCCGATTAAAGTACTAACTTTACCGTTTTCAATTATATCAGCTTTTCTAATAGCACTAACTTCGCTATCGGCAAAATATAATACTTTCCCATCAGTTGTCAATCCGCTTGGTTGTGCTAATTGTGAGGTTAATAGATTTCCGTCTACAATGTTTTCATAACCGTTTCCTGCGTGTAAGTAAATATTGTTGTTACTTAAATCTAATTTCCATATTTGATGAGGACCAGCCATTGCAATATATAAATAGTTGTTTAGAATTGCTAAATCCCACGGAGAATTTAAGCCGGTGCTCTTCCCTTTTCCTGAAAGGTGTCTAGTATAAACTTGATAACCAAGTCCGGCAATGGTTTCAACTGTTCTGTTAATTAAATCCGCCTTACGAATTGTGTGATTTTCAGTATCAGAAATGTATAAAAAATCTCCTTGAATTACGGTTCCTTGTGGAGAGTTAAATTCAGAGTTTTCAAAAGAACCATCCTTATACCCTTGTTTGCCGCTACCTATTATATCAAGAATATTGCCGGATGTGTCAGTTATAACTATTCTATCGTTGCCTGAATCAGATATTATTAATTTTTTGTTTAATTTATCTGAAGAGATCTTCCCGGGAAAGCTTAAAAAAGATCTAGTGACTTTATCTTTTTCTAGAGTGAATGCTAGCGGTGTATAATCTAATTCATTTTTATGTTTTTTAATTAGGTTTTCAATATTATAGTCAAAAATATCATATATACCTTCACCGGAATGAGAACCAACAATATAACCGTTTGGGTCAATTAAAACTACAGTCGGCCAAGCATGGGCTGAATACTGTTTCCAAATATCAAAGTTATAATCGTTTACAACAGGATGAGAAATCTTATATCTTAAAATGGCTTGTCTGATGTTTTCGGTTCCTTTTTCTGTGTTAAATTTTGCACTATGCACTCCGATAACAACAAGTTCATTTTTATATTTATCTTCAAGTTTTTTTAGTTCTGGTAAAATGTGCATGCAGTTAATACAGCAGTATGTCCAAAAGTCAATTATAACTATTTTACCTTGTAGATCTTTTATCGATATCGGTTTATCGGTATTTAACCATTCTAAACCGGATTTAAACTCAGGTGCACGAACTTTATAATTTTCCATGTTATTGTTTTCCACATTTTGCGGTTTTAAGTTGCATGAAGTAATGATTAAAAATATTAGAGTAATGAAGAATTTAAGATACATTGTCTTATTAACTTTTATTTATAAAACATATGTTATTAAAGAAATGTTCCGAAAAATTCCATTGAATAAACAAACCGACCGTCGGTATGTTAAAAATAGCCAAAAAATGAAAATTATCTGGATGTGAAATTTTTATTATGTTATGAAATATTGTAAATAATGCTTATATTTACACAACCGACCGTCGGTATGTTTAAATTATTAAATTTAATGTTTATGGAATTAACAAAAGTAGAAAGAATTAACTCTATAATACTAGCTGCATTTAGCGAGTTTGTAGAAAAAGGGTATGAACAAACATCAATGAACAATATTGCAGAAAGAGCAAAATTAAGTAAGGGAGGACTGTATCATCATTTTATAAGTAAAGAAGAACTACTTTTTGCTGTTAATAGCTACATTATGCAACCGATTGCTGCATTAATGAGAAAAACCGAGCTTTATGATAATACATTTGAAGGGCTTAGACAATTTATAAAAGGTTATTTTGATTTCTGGATAGAGCATAGGAAAGAGTTAGAGATAAATTTAATTGTAATTTCAAAATTAGTACAATCTAAAAAAGGACAAGATACATACAATGAGTATATTACTAATATGAAATCGTTCTTTGAATTTATGCTAATTAAAGCAATTGAAAAGAAAATAATTAAGAATTGTAACATAAATTTGATTTCTTCGTTACTTTTTACGATTTTAGAAGGTAATTTGATAAAAATTGCATCTAATAATTATGTTGATTCGAAAATTTTAACAAATGAATTAGATAAAGTTATTTTTGATGAATTAGAAATTAAGCTTGGGTGGTTTTAGTAAATGAATTTTGGAATAGTAACAGATTTAGTTTTATTATTCGGTGTTGCGGTAATAGTTATATTATTTTTTAATAAATTCAAAATTCCCGCCGTACTAGGTTTTTTATTAACAGGCATTGCTTTAGGTCCATATGGTTTGGGGGTTATTGATGATATTAAAAACGTAAATTATTTAGCTGAATTTGGAATAATTCTTTTGCTTTTTACTTTAGGAATAGAATTTTCATTTAAAGAAATAATATCATTAGGCAAACAACTAATAATTGGGGGCGGATCACAATTACTACTAACTACATTAACAGTTTTTGCAATTGCATATCTATTCAATTTAGGAATTAAAGCTTCGGTATTAATAGGATTTTTAGCCGCTTTAAGCAATACAGGTATTGTATTAAAAATACTTTCGGATAAAGGAGAGTTAGATACATTACATGGTAAAAATACAATGGCAATTTTAATTGCACAAGATTTAATATCAATTCCGATGATGCTAATGATCCCTTTCTTAACAGAACAAGGACAGGAATATTCCGAAATATTTTATTTGTTTGCAAAAGGAATTCTTATTTTCGGTGTAGTGTATATATTAGCCAAATTTATTGTACCATATCTATTATTTAAAATAGCCAAAACAAGAATTAGGGAATTATTTTTAATAACTATATTATTAGTTTGTTTCGGAGTTGTTTGGTTTACCTCAGAACTTGGAATATCTGTTGCGTTAGGAGCATTTTTAGCCGGATTGATAATATCGGAAAGCGAATTTAGTCAACAGGCTTTAAGTAATATTTTACCGTTTAGGGATATCTTTTTGAGCATATTTTTTGTATCAATAGGAATGTTACTTAATTTTAATACAGTAATAGAAAACGTAGGAATAGTCTTTATTTTAACTATAGGGTTAATAATATTAAAAGCTGTGATAGCAAGTGTTTCGGGAAAATTATTAAAACTACCGTTTCGGGTTGCAGTATACTCGGGTTTAAGTATAAGTTCAATAGGCGAATTTTCATTTATATTAGCTAAAGAGGGATTAAATTTTGGGATAATCGATAAAAATGCACATCAGTTATTTTTAGCAGTTTCAATTATGACAATAATGGCAGTCCCGTTTTTTATGAAATACCAATCAAAAATCCTTGATTTATTAGAAAAAATAATTAAAATAAAAACAAATGACGGAAATTACGAAAAAACAAAAACGAAGATAAAAGACCATTTAATAATAGTAGGTTACGGAGTAAACGGAAAGAATTTAAGTAAAGCCGCAATTTTTTCAAATATACCTTATGTTGTTTTAGAAATTAATCCGGAAACAGTGGAGAGAGAGAAGAAAAAAGGTGTTCCCATTTATTACGGAGATGCTGCAAGTGAGGGAGTATTAGATGCAATGAATATTGAAGAAGCCCGAGTTATTGTAATTGCAATTAATGAACCTTATGCGGTGAGAAGAGTTGTAAGTTTGGCAAAAAGTATGAATAAGAATATCTATGTGATCGTAAGAACAAGATACATAAGCGAAATAAAGGGATTAATAGATTTAGGTGCAAATGAAGTTATACCTGAGGAATATGAAACAAGTATCGAAATATTTACGAGGGTATTATTAAAATATTTAATACCTTTAGAAGATATAGAAAACTTTATAGATGATATTAGAGCAAATAGTTACAAATTTTTTAGAATGAGTCCGACAAAAAGAAAAAAATACATTTTCGATATTCCCGAGCTAACGATATCATCAATAAAAGTGGGAAATAAAAGTAAAATATTGTATAGATCTTTAGAAGAATTAAATTTTAGAAATAAATATAAAGCTTCGGTATTAATAATACGACGAGGAAGAAATATTATTTCAAATCCGGATAAGAATTATAAAATTGAACCAAATGATATTTTATATGTATTTTGCGAGCCTAACAAAATAAATGAATTAAGAGGAATATTAAACGAAAATTAAGAGAATAAAAATGAAATACTTTATTTTAATATTATTAATATTTTTAACTTATTGTGCTACTACACTAGAGTTATATACATATCCGGTTACAGCTAAATCAAAGGTAATCGATAAATCCATAGGATCGTTAAATTGGATTGACAATTCCAAAGTAAAAGTAATAAAAGTTAAAAGAAAGGGGAAAGATATTTTAAAACTTACAGGTAATTTTACATTTGTAGAAAAAGATACAGTATATATATTAGGTAAAAGTAGTGATAGAAATTTTATTAGATTATTTTTTGAATAGGCGGAGAGAAAGATGAAAAGAATTATTTTATTAGCATTAATTATGTTTGCCGGTAACATTTTTGCGTGTACTACGGCAATTATATCAGGTAAATATACACAAGACGGAAGACCTATTTTGTGGAAACACAGAGACGCCGGAGAAGTAAATAATGTGATTAGGTATTTTAATGATTCGAAGTACTATTACGTCGGATTAGTAAATGCGGGAGATGTAGAAGGGAAAAGCATTTGGGGTGGATGCAATGAATACGGATTTGCAATTATTAATTCGGCGTCATATAACTTAATTGAAGAAGATACGATCGATTTTATTGATCAAGAAGGTGTAGTCATGAAGAAGGCTTTAGGGGAATGTAAAACTATTGAAGATTTTGAAAGTATGTTAAGAACATTACCCAAGCCTATGGGGGTGCAAGCGAATTTTGGAGTAATTGATGAGAACGGAGGTGCGGCATATTATGAAACAGATCAGTTCACATTTACTAAAATTGATGTTAATGATTCGAAGATAGCCCCTTTTGGCTATGTAGTAAGAACAAATTATTCTTTTACGGGTAATCCTGAGACAGGATACGGATATATAAGATATAATACGGCGAACAAATTATTATATGATGCAAGTTCAATGAATATAATGACACCTAACTATGTAATAAATTCTTGTTCAAGGAGTTTATATCACTCACTTACAGAACAAAATATAACTGATCAAATAACTAAATCGGGCTTTATTCAATTTCAGGATTATATTCCCCGCACAAGCAGTGTTGCATCTATAGTTATTCACGGAATTAATAAAGGACAAAACATTAAAGATATGATAATGTGGTCTGTTGTAGGATTTCCTTTATCATCTGTGGCTGTTCCTGTTTTTGTGTTTAACAAAAACAAATTGCCGGAAGTTATTTCTCCTAATGAAGATGGAAATGCGTTAATTTGTGACTATTCGCTTAATCTTAAAAATATATTATTCCCAATACAAAGGGGTAACGGAGGAAATTATATAAATATTAACAAACTTGTTAATGCAGAAGGATCCGGTATATTAAATAGAATAATTAATATTGAAAAAGGCTTATATAACTTAGTAAATAAGAAAACCAAAAATACTTATGATGAAAAAGAAATTAACGAATTATATTTTGAAATTGATAATTATATTAAGAAAGAATATAAAGATAATTTCGGATTGTAACCCACTAATAAATTAAAGCCGGTTTAAAACCATTAATTAAATTTCTGCAATTTATATTAATATTTACTGTTTCTAATGTACTACTTTCAGTATTTAACATAATACCGGAGCATAAATTGTCGTTAAGATTATCCACTGATGCTCCGGCATTTGAGAAGAGTATTTTTTTTCGTTCATAAGTCTTTAATTCATGGCTATGCCCATGTAAGACATATTTAATA
>JAEXOD010000193.1 GCA_023447335.1 Bacteroidota bacterium | reverse complement strand
TTAAAACCGGAACACCTCCGAGGTTAAATCGAGATACAATAGATTATTCGGTTTTGGAAGAACAACCGGGAGATGAAAATCCGGAACCTTTCTCAATGTTAACGGATAAAAGTCGTTTTCCTTATTTGCCTCAAATTAGCTGTCATTTAACATATACCGATAATAATGTTCATGATATTTTGCGGTTAGGATTTGATAGAAGTCCGCTATTTACCGGAATTATAAACGGGGTCGGACCAAGGTATTGTCCTTCCATAGAAGATAAAATTGTTAGATTTTCAGAAAAACCGAGACATCAATTGTTTTTGGAGCCGGAAGGATTAAACACAAACGTTGTTTACATTAACGGGTTTTCTTCTTCTTTACCTGAAGATATTCAGTATAAAGCGTTAATAAAAATTCCCGGTTTGGCAAATGTCGAAATGCTTAGACCTGCTTATGCGGTAGAATACGATTATTTTCCGCCTTATCAAGTGGATTTAACTTTAGAAACAAAACTTATTAAGGGTCTATATTTTGCAGGGCAAGTTAACGGTACTAGCGGTTATGAGGAAGCGGCAGCGCAAGGTTTGATTGCCGGTATAAATGCTGCATTAAAAGTACTAAATAAAGGCGAGTTTGTTCTTAAACGCTCTGAATCTTATATCGGAGTTTTAATTGATGATTTAGTCGGTAAATCAACAGATGAACCATATAGAATGTTTACTTCGCGTGCTGAACATAGATTGCTATTACGTCAAGATAATAGTGATAGACGTTTAACGGAATATGGTTATTCGTTGGGATTGGTTAGTAAAGAAATATATTCGGAATATAAAAACCGTGAAGTATTAATTAGTAAAGCGAGAGATTTGTTTACAAAAATAAAAATAAGTCCAAACTCCTTTAACAATGCCACCGAAGAAATGGGCAAAATTGAAAATTCCGAAACTATAAATAAGTTGGTAAAACGTCCGGATACAAAATTAGAAGCACTGATATCTCTTGTTTCCGATGACGAAAAAGAAGAACTGAAGGAGATAATAGAAAATAAAACAGTAATGGAACAGGTCGAAATTGAAATGAAATATGAAGGTTATATTAAGCGTCAACAAGAAATAATTGAAAGATTTGAAAAACTTGAAAACGTTCAAATACCTTTAAATTTTGATTACGGAAAGTTACATTCAATTTCGGCAGAAGGGAGAGAAAAACTAAGCAAAGTAAAGCCACGTTCTATCGGTCAAGCCTCTCGCATTTCGGGGGTCACTCCGTCCGATATCTCGGCTTTGCTAATATATTTAAAGAACTAAGGAGACAGACTTGTGGATTTAATTGAACAGTATTTACGAGAGTTAAAAAGCTTGTTTTGGGAAAACAACTTGTCACCCGATATTTACCAAATTGAAAGATTGGCAAATTATGCACAGCTTGTTGTACAAAAAAACGAAGACATTAACTTAATTTCACGCAAAGATACAGAACACATTATCGAAAATCATGTGTTTATATCTGCTCTGGCTACAAATTTTATTTCGGAAAAAGCCATGCGTTATCTTGATATTGGTACCGGCGGAGGATTTCCCGGAATTCCGATTGCAATTTTGCGTCCGTTATTACGTGGGGTTTTGGCGGATTCTACAGGGAAAAAAATAGATGCTGTTTCAGAATTTATAAGAAAATTAAAGCTTAGCAATGTTAAAGCTGTAAATGACAGAGTTGAAAGTCCGGAGTTTATCGAAACGTATAAAGAAAGTTTCGATTTGTTTGTAAGTCGAGCTACCGTTCCCGTTATTGTTTTAGTCCGTTATGCATTGCCTTTGATGAAAGAAAAAGCGAAAATTTTGGCACTGAAAGGGGGAGATGTAGATGAAGAGATTAGGACGGCAGAAACAAAATATAAGTCAAAAATAAAAAAAGCCACCGTTGTAGATCTAAAATATAAACCTTCTAATGCGAGAAATGAAAAAGATAAAAAATTAATAATTTTGGAATTAATGAAATGAGTAAAACAAGCAAAGAGTTATTTGAAGAAATTGCGAAATTAACAACCGAACAACGCAATCCCAAGTCGATGGATATTGATGCCCGTAATACAGCCGAGATTTTAAGAATTATTAATGATGAAGATAAAACCGTTCCGTTAGCTGTTGAAGCAGAGCTGCCTTATATAGAACAAGCGGTTGAAATAATAGTTAAAGCCCTTAAAAACGGTGGAAGACTATTGTATTTTGGTGCAGGTACAAGCGGAAGATTAGGTGTTGTCGACGCAAGTGAGTGTCCTCCTACTTTTGGTACTCCTTACGGAATGATTGACGGTTATATAGCCGGCGGAAAAGAAGCAATGTTTCGTGCACAAGAAGGAGCCGAAGATCACGAAGAAAACGGTGTAAAAGATGTATTAAAAGCTAATGTAACCGATAAAGATGTTGTTTGTGGTATTGCTGCAAGTCGTAGAACTCCTTACGTAGTAGGTGCTGTAAAAAAAGCAAAAGAGCTTGGTGCAAAAACATTATATGTAACTTGTAACCCACGTATTAATTTTGATCTCGATTTTGTGGATATCGCAATTTGTCCGTATGTTGGTCCGGAAGTTGTAATGGGTTCAACACGCATGAAAAGCGGAACAGCTCAAAAACTTGTTCTTAACATGCTAACTACTACATCAATGATTCGCATGGGTAAGGTTTATGAAAATATGATGATAGACCTCCAGATGACTAATAAGAAGCTTGTTGAACGCTCTAAACGTATTGTAATGACTATTACGGGTTTAGATTATGAGGAGGCGGGTAAATACTTAAATGAAGCTGACGGACACGTTAAAACAGCTTTAGTAATGATTAAAGCAGGTGTTAATGCTGAAGAAGCACGCTTGCGTTTAGAAAAAGCAGACGGATTTGTTAGACAAGCGATACAGGGTGTTTCTAAAACTAATTAAAGATTATTTTGGAAAATGAAGTTTTTTTAAGGTATCCGGCTTACCGGGATGTGATTTTTGTTATTGGAGCAGGTGCTTCTCATGCAGACGAGGTACCGCTTCAAAAACACCTTTTGCCTATGATAATGGGTAACCAAATTAAAGAAATTCATAATTCCGAAATTGGTAAAATTGTTATTAAGTTTATTCATCAAAATTTTTTCTGTAATATAGAGAAAGACATTTTCCCTCCGCTTGAAGCTGTTTTCGGCTTTTTAGACCACTTCATTTTGCATGATGAATCCTTAAACGAAGAATATAATAATAGAACGCTAAGATTAATAAAAGAGTACTTAATTAAGCTTATATATTATGTGGTTGATCTCAAAACCGGTAAAAAAAGCAAGTACTATAATTTGTTTTGGGAAATGATAGAAAAGTACAATAATAATGTTTCGATATTAAACTTAAATTACGATACTTTGCTTGAACAAGCTTTTGATACATTGTTTCATAAAAAAAGATTTATAGATTATTATATACCTTTTATGAACTATGAGCCTATTGAGGTTTTAAAACAATATAATTATTGGGTAAATCCTCGCGAACCGGTAAAAGTGGATAAGAGTATAAATTCTTATGCGTATAAAATTTTAAAATTACACGGTAGTTTAAATTGGAAATATTGTAACTGCTGTAATCAAGTTTTATTAACTCCGTGGGATAGAAAAATTGACTTGAACAAAGGAATCTTTCTGGGGTATACTTATCCCGATAATCAAGAATATGAATACTTTTGTCCTTTGGATAATACCGAGTTTCATACCTTAATACTACCTCCTTCAAATATTAAAACTTTAACTCATCCGGTAATTTCGCAGTTATTTGCCGAAGCTGCAAGAGAAATAAGAAAAGCAAAAAAGATTGTATTTATAGGATATTCATTGTCACATACTGATATTCACATAAAAGCATTATTCAAAAAAAATATTAACGAAAAAACTAAAGTTGTAGTAATTAATACAAAAGATAATAATTTACTTAAAGCCAATTATATTCCTTTGTCAAAAAATATTGAATTTATTTCCTCAAGTTTTCAAAATTTGGTAGAAAACGAGGGCTTATTTAAAAAGGTTTTGACGGTTTAATATGAGTGTTTTTTGGGGAATATTAGGTAATCTTGCCGAAGATGAAAAGGTAAAACTGAGTAATTTATATAATAATTTTTTGAAGTTTGATATTCCGAACGGAAGCATCTATATGGGATTAAAAGACCGGAATATCCTATTTAAGCAAGATGAAAAAAAAGGCTTTATTATTAGCGGTATAGGAATAGAAGCTACCTCGAACGGATTCAAAAAGTTAGATGTACAAAGTTGGGAAAAATATGTTTATAATCCTTTTAATGTAAGTTTTCCGGACGGGCACTATTGTGGGCTATCTTGGGTAAATAATAAAGTTTATCTTTTTAACGATATTCTGGGAATTAAACATATCTACATAAAAAACCATAATAATAGATTATATTTTAGCAATAATTTATCAACAATTAAACTGATTACGAATTCATACAAAATTGATCAAAATGAATTATTTGCAGCTTGGTTTTTGAACGCAAAAATAAGCTATAAACCACTAATTGAAGGGATAGAAAGAATAACCGGAGTAAATGAATTTATAAACGCAAAACTTACCGAAAAAGTAGAACATGAATGGATACCAAATTTAAAATCAAAGGTTACTATTAATGATTTTGACTCTGTTTTAGAAAAACTTATGTTATTTGGTTTAAACGAATTTGATAAATTAAGTTTAGGATTAACTGCCGGATTAGATAGTAGATTACTGTTATCCTATTTATTAAAATTAGGTAAAAACAATTGGACAACTCACACTTTCGGAGATGAAAATTTACCGGATATAATTTACTCTAAAAATATATCAAGCAAGTTGGGTTTTAAGCAAAATATTTTTAATTATGAAATTCCTGAAAAGGATGATTTAATTAATGTTCTTTCTAATTATGTATCGTTTACAAATATTATAATTCCGGTTAGCGAAACTATTCAATTTGGAATGCATAACAAATTTTCCGACCCTTCTACATTAACTGCTGACGGCAGCTATGGAGAAACCTATAGAAGGCAAATGTTAAATAGGTTGTTGATTGCAGGAAAAGAAGCAATTTATAAAAAGGACTTTAAAAAAATAGCAGAATACATAAAAAGCAGCAGACCAAATATTTTTAACGAAGAAATGAATCCTTTTATTGAGGAATCTGTAAATAAGTCGGTTGCTCAAATGTTTGAAATAATGCCGAGCTTAAGGGATATTAGTTTAGAAAACTGGCTTGATATTTTTGCTATAAAAATCAAAATGCCAAATACTACTGCCTTTAGTCAACACTGTTTAGATTCTATTTGTACGGCAATAACAATATTTTTACAGCCGACATTGTTAAAAATCGGAATATCGTTACCTTTGGAAGATAGAATTAACGGTCGAATGTTCAGACAATTAATAAACAAAAACGCTCCTATTTTAAAAACATTTCCGTTAGTAAAAAATAATTATTCTTATCCGTATAATTTCGGAAATAAAGCATCGTATGTTTATACAAAAATAAAGTCTAAAATATTAAAAAACTATAAATGGACATTAAACGAGGAAATATTAAATTTAAGTAAAGAATATATTTTGGATAGTATTAACGACAGCACTTTTAGAACTGATAGTATATTGAATAAAAAACTAATTTTAGATTCAACACTTGAATATTACTCGGGTAATAAACAATATAAAAATATTGTTGAATGGTATTTAACTTATAAATTAACCGCTAATTAATGTTAAATGTTGAAGGTTAAGTTTTGAATAAAAAGACCAAAATTAATGTTAAGTGTTGAAGGTTAAATTTTAAGTAAAAACCCTCTTAAATTTGAGCTGTGTTTTCCACCGTTTCACTGTATCACTTTTTCACTGTATCACTCTTTCACTATTTTAGAACCAGGATACCAACCTCCAAAATCGGAGGGAATTTCCTGTTAATACTTCTTTTATCCAGAAAATCCTGGTTCAAAATAATGTAGAATGTTGAAGGTTAAAATTTTAAGTAAAACTACTCCCAAATTTTAGTACCACTTTATCACCGTTTCACTATTCCACCGTTTCACTATCTAAGAATCAGGATCAAAACATAAGAGCAAAAAAATTCCCGTATGGAATTATTAATAATAGAAATATCAAAGCAGAACACCGGAACTCCGTAGGAGTGACTCAAGAAAAAGACTAATTCACTCGCAAGCGAGTTCCATTTCGTCTATAATTTTTTCTTCTATTATTAATTCATTCCTATGGAATTGTTTAAATAGATTTCAGAAATTAGATTTTAGACAAAAGAATAAGAAATTTGATATGGGTTTGAATATTGTCTTTAAAATATTTAGCCTCATTAAATTGACCTTATTGTAACGAAAGTAATAAAGTTTAATAAAACCCGGGATAGTGAAATAATAATTCTTAATTAAAAATATCGCCGCCGATGGGGCTAAAAATTCATTTCTTCTTTTCTAGTTACAATAATTTCGACCCTCCGGGTATAATTTAAGTGTTAAATGTTGAAGGTTAAATGTTAAGTAAAAACCCTCTTAAATTTGAGCTGTGTTTTTCACTGTTTCACTTTTTCACTGTATCACTCTTTCACTATTTTAGAACCAGGATACCAACCTCCAAAATCAGAGAGGGTTTCCTGTTAATCTTTCTTTAATCCTGAAAATCCTGGTTCAAAACAATGTTAAATGTTGAAGGTTAAATGTTAAGTAAAAACCCTCTTAAATTTGAGCTGTGTTTTCCACTGTTTCACTTTTTCACTGTATCACTCTTTCACTATTTTAGAACCAGGATACCAACC
The DNA here is from genome assembly GCA_023447335.1 of Bacteroidota bacterium. Taxonomy (GTDB): domain Bacteria; phylum Bacteroidota; class Ignavibacteria; order Ignavibacteriales; family Melioribacteraceae; genus JAEXOD01. The sequence continues at coordinate 5,592 of JAEXOD010000193.1, read as the reverse complement.
TCCAAAATCGGAGGGAGTTTCCTGTTAATCTTTCTTTTATCCTGAAAATCCTGGTTCAAAATAATGTAGAATGTTGAAGGTTAAATGTTAAGTAAAACTACTCCCAAATTTTAGTACCACTTTATCATCGTTTCACTTTTTCACCCTTCCACCGTTGCACTTTTCCGCTACTTCACTTTCCTGCCGTTCAGTCGTTTAACACTTTAATCATATCGTTATGAATTAATTTATTAGTAGCCAAAATTTGTTTATCGAAAATATTGATAGGGATATTATTAAAATCAGAAACAATTCCTCCTGCTTCTTCAACAAGCAGTTTTCCTGCTGCAATGTCCCAAGGTTTAAGGTTAACTTCCCAAAAGCCGTCAAACACACCTGAAGCAACATAACATAAATCAATAGCAGCAGAACCGAGTCTTCTTATTGCGCGACTGTTAACAAGTAATTTATTAAATTTTTCAATAGTATTATCGGGGTCTTCTTTTAAATTGTAGGGAAATCCGGTAACCAAAAAAGCTGTTGGTAAATTATTACCCGTACTAACGGATAATTTTGAATCATTTTCATAAGCACCGGCGTTAAGCTCGGCAGCATAAACAGTATCTCGCATGACATCGTAAACAACTCCCCACGTAGTTACGTTTTTATACTGTAAAGCAATAGAAACTGCAAAAAGCGGTAAACCGTGTGCGAAATTAGTGGTACCGTCCAATGGGTCAATTACCCACAAATAATCACCGCCGGTTTTAACATTTCCGCTTTCTTCGGAAAGGATTCCGTGAGTAGGGAATTTCTTTTGAATAAATTCGATTACGCATTTTTCGCTTGCTTCGTCAACCGAAGTAACAAGATCTATTTCGCTAGATTTATATTTAATAGTGTAATTTTGTTTAAATCCGTTTCTAATAATTTGACCGGCTTCTTTTGCAATAAAAATGATATCATCTAACATTGTGCTTACCTTTAAAATAAAAAAAGTTGTACCAAATATACAAACTTGGTACAACTTCCAAAAATTATAAAATTTATCTTCTTCCGCGTGCTATTTCGTCAAGTCTTTGAATCCTTTCTTCGACAGGCGGATGGGTCGAAAAAACTTTCATTAAAGCTTTGCCTGCAAAGGGGCTAACAATAAACATATGAGCAGAAGAGGGATTAGCATCCATCGGAATTCTTTGATTCATATTGTGTAATTTAGCTAAGGCACTTGCTAACGCCTGGGGTTTACCGCTAATTCTGGCTCCACCTTCATCCGCACCAAACTCTCGGCTTCTACTAATAGCAAGTTGAATTAAAACGGCAACAATAGGTGCTAAAATCATAAGGGCTAAATCATAAAAAGCATTACCGTCGTCTCTATCATCGCTACGACCGCCAAACATTGCAGCCCAACCAGCCATACGTGCAATAAATGTAATTGTTCCGACTAAAGTTGCAGTAATTGTGCTGATTAAAATATCTCTATTTTGAACATGAGCCAATTCATGAGCCATTACACCTTCTATTTCGTCTCTATTTAATATTCGTAAAATTCCGGAAGTAGCAGCAACGGCTGCATTATTTGGATTTCTTCCCGTAGCAAAAGCATTAGGGGTTTCGTCATTTATAATATAAACTTTCGGCATCGGTAAATTAGCTTTATTGGCTAATTTTTCAACAACATCATATAAAACGGGGGCTTCATTTCTGCTTACTTGTTTTGCTCCGTACATTGTAAGAACAATTTTATCACTAAACCAATAAGAACCAAAATTTAAAGCTAGTGAAAACACAAAAGCTATCATAAGCCCGCTTTGACCGCCGATTAATGACCCGACAAGCATAAAAAGTACCATCATCAAAGTCATTAAAAATACAGTTTTTACACCATTCATATTTTCCTCTATTTTATTTTTAATTTAAACACAATTGTCAAATATTAGTTCCTATTTAGTAAAGCATATAGGGAAATCAAGATGTTTTATTTTTATTTAATTGACAATTGAAAAAACAATTAGTATTTTGTTATAAAAATAGCAAAGATAATGTATAATGCTCTGGAATTAATAAATGATTTGATAGGTAAACTGATACATTCTGCCATTCTTGTTAAATTACCTAATAAAACTATTGTTACATATAACGGTGTGGCGGCAAAATTATATCCTAAAATTGCACATAATCAATTTCTGGATGAAATAATTGATCCGGATATAATTCAATTCGACGTAATTATTAATGCCGAGTTTTTTAGTAAAACTGTGATTAACAATTATACACTCACCAAATACCTAATAGACGGTACTAATTACTTATTATTGGAAAATAAAAGCCAAATAGATTTATCGGAAAAAATTCAAACTGATATTTTATTAAATAGTTCGTTAGATTTAATTATTATAACCGATGATGACGGTATAATTAATTTTATTTCTGAAAATTGCTTTACAATTATCGGATTTACGCGAGCAGAGTTGCTGAACAGATGCTTTTATGAATTTCTACTTCCCGGTGAATTGGAAAGACTTGATGTATATGCAAAGGAAATGATTGACTCGGTAAAAGTATCTTCAATTGAATTAAAATTAAAACATAAAAACGGGAGAATAATTTATCTTGATACAATAAATACCATTATTTCTTATACCGCTAATGATAATAATAAAAAATACCTTTCGATTGCTCGAGATATTACCGAAAAGAAAAGAGAAGAGAATTTATTTAAAGCAAGATTGAAAATTCATGAATTTGCAAAAAATGCAAATATTAAAGAAATTTTACAAAAAACATTAGACGAAGCAGAAATACTAACAGATAGTAGTATTGGTTTTTATCATTTTGTTGATGAAGAAAACGAAGAGCTTGAACTACAGCAATGGTCAACAAATACTTTGAAATCTTTTTGTAGTTTAACGGGACATGAGCATCTCTATAAAATTGCAAATGCCGGAATTTGGACAGATTGTTTAAGAACTCGTGAAGTTGTTGTTCATAACGATTATCAAAATTTGGCTGAAAAGAAAGGTTATCCAAAGGGGCACGCTCATGTAATACGTGAATTAGTTGTGCCTGTTTTTAGAAAAAATAAAATTGTTGCAATTTTGGGGGTCGGCAATAAGGAATGGATATATAATAATTCGGATATAGAAATAATACAAAAACTTGCCGATATTGCTTGGGATATTGTTGAATTAAAACTAAAAGAAATTGAATTAGATAGACAAAAGGAAAAATTTATAGCTGTTTTTAATAATGCTCCCGTAGGAATGGCTCTAGTTAAAAACAGAAAAATTATGGACATTAACGAAACACTTTGTGAAATGTTAAACACCGGTAAAGAGAATATTGTTAACAAAGGAACGGAAATATTTTATAGAAATAACGAAGAATATGAAAAAGTTGGAAATTTGTTAAATAACTTAAAAAATGAAAACAAATTAATAATTGAAACAAAACTAAAAACACTTGAAGACCTAACGGTTGATGTTATTCTTAATATAAGTAATTTAAAAGAATCAAGAGAAGACGGATTTTTAATTGTTTCGGTTGTTGATATTACGGAAAGAAAAGCAATTGAAAATAAGTTTAGGGCGAACGTAATAGAGTTAAAACAGAAAAGTCTAAACCTTGAAAATTTATTAAAAGACAAAAATGATTTAATTCAAATGCTTGCAATTTCTGAAAGTAAATTAAAAAAAGTGAATGAAGAAAAAGATAAATTCTTTTCAGTAATCGCTCATGATTTAAGAAGTCCTTTCCAAGGTTTATTGGGGTTAAGTCAAATTTTATTTGAAAATTATAACGACCTTACCACAGAAGAAGTAGTTAAATTTAGCGGACAGTTAAGTGATTCCGCAAAAACTTTATATAGCTTGTTAGAAAACTTATTACAATGGTCAAGAATAAAACGCGGAATGATTTTACCGGCATATTCAGTTCTTCCGTTAGTACATGTTATAAACGAATGTGTTTCGCTGCTAACTTCAAATCTTGAATTAAAAAAACAAGAAATAAAAATGGACATTTCTGAAAATACTTATATTAATGTTGATTATTCAATGTTCAATTCTATAATTCGTAATTTATTAACAAATGCAATAAAGTTTAGTTTTATAGGAGGAAAAATACTAATAACAGCAAGAGAAATTGATAACGACTCTGTGGAGATATCAATTAATGATAACGGAATAGGGATGAAAGAAGAAGATATAAATAATTTGTTTAGAATAGATAAAAAGGTTTCGCACAAAGGAACGATGAACGAACCGAGTACCGGTTTGGGGTTAATTTTATGCAAAGAGTATATTGAAATTATGGGCGGCAAAATTTGGGTTTGCAGTAATAAAAAAGACGGAACTACTTTTAACATAATTGTTAAAGGGGTTAAAACAGTTTAGTTTTTATAAAAATCAGAAATAATGTTAAATGCTTAATGTTAAATTTTAAGTGTTTAAGGTTAAGTAAAAACCTTATTTAATTTGAGCTGTGTTTTCCACAGTTTCACTGTATCGCCTTTCCACTTTTTCACAATTTTGGAACCAGGATTAACAGGATTTTAACGGATTTTCAGGATGAAAACAAATCAAGGTTAAATGTTGAAGGTTAAAATTTAAGTAAAACTACCCCCAAATTTTAGTGTAGCTGTATCACTTTATCATCATCTCACTTTTCCACCGCAAAAGAGCCGTAGGCTTGATATTATTGTAACACGACAAATAGTAAAGAAATCCAAGCCCCGTAGGGTGCGACATTATTGTTTCAAGTTAAAAATATCGCCGTCTACGAGGCTCAAAATTCATTTTTGATTACAAGTTACAATAATTTCGACCCTCAGGGTCTAATTTACCAACGAATTTTTTCCTGATAATCATTCTTTTATCCTGAAAATCCCGGTTCAAAAACACAAAAATCATAGTTAAAACACCGATTCACTGTATCACTTTATCACCGTATCACTATTTCACTTTTCCACTGTTTCACCGTATCACTTTTCCACTGGTATTATAATAATGTCACCCCTACGGGGCTTTAAGTTATTGTAATTTAATTAGTTACAATAATTTCGACCCTCTGGGTCTAATTTAAGTATTTGGTTTTAAGTTTATAATAAATATCGAATAAGCAACTAAAAACAAATTGTTATAAAAACAATAGGGGATATTAAACATTCAACATTCAAAATTCAAAATTAGTTTTTTCCTGTTAATCCTTTTTTTATCCTGAAAATCCTGGTTCAAAAAACAATGTTAAAGGTTGAGTGCTAAAGGTTAAGTAAAAACCTTATTTAATTTGAGCTGTGTTTTCCACTGTTTCACTGTATCACCTTTCCACTTTTTCACAATTTTGGAACCAGGATTAACAGGAATTAAAACGGATTTTCAGGATGAAAATAAATCAAGGTTAAATGTTGAAGGTTTAGTGTTAAATAGTAATTTTTGATAAAATATATCGCCGCCTACGGGGCTAAAAATTCATCTCTTTTTTTCTAGTTACAATAATTTCGACCCTCCGGGTCTAATTTAAGTATTTGGTTTTAAGTTTATAATAAATATCGAATAAGCAACTAAAAACAAATTGTTATAAAAACAATAGGGGATATTGAAAATTAAACAT
>JAEXOD010000040.1 GCA_023447335.1 Bacteroidota bacterium | reverse complement strand
GTATTTTATTTTATCGGGAAAAATAATGGCAATTAAAACCGGCATTTTATATCTTGTTTCTACTCCTATTGGAAATTATGATGATATTACTTTACGTGCAATAAACGTACTTAACGAAGTCGATTTTATAATTTGTGAGGAATATAAAGAAGCCTCAAAATTATTAAATAAGTTAAAAATAAAAAAAGATTTAATTTCACTTAACGAACATAACGAAAAAGAAACAGTATCTGAATTATTAATTAAGTTATGTGAAGGAAAAAATGCAGCGGTAATTTCTGATTGCGGTACACCTGTTTTTTCTGATCCCGGATTACATCTTGTTGATAATTGTATTAGTGCGGGAATTAAAATATGCCCTATTCCCGGTGCAAATTCATTACTTCCTGCTTTAATAGGTAGTGGTTTCGATATAGATAAATTTTATTTTTATGGTTGGCTTTCACCAAAAAAGGATATTCGGAAATACGAGCTTAAAAAACTTAAAATGTTTAAAGAACTACTGGTTATTTTAGATACACCATACAGATTGCAAAGCCTGTTAAAAGACTGTTCCGATGTTTTGGGGAATAATAAACAAGCCGTAGTAGCTTATCAATTAACATTATCAAACGAAAAATATATACGAGGTACCTTAATAGAACTTGCTAAGAAAGCAGAAAAAGAGAAATTAAAAGGGGAGTTTGTTTTAATAATAAATAACAGATAAACTATAATTTTAGGTTTACGATTTTCTACTCTTTATTAACTCTAATACATGCAATTTTTGACTGTTGGTCATTATTCCCCAATCGGTTATTTCTTTAATAGTTCTGTAACAACCTTTACATAAACCGGTTTTAAAATTCATTTCACATTGTTTAATGCAAGGCGAAGGCACTTCTGTTAATTTATCTTTTTCCATTCTGTAACTCTTCTACTAAGCGTTTAGTATTATAAATGTATTTTAATGCTGTTATCAATCCTTTTGAATCAATCCCAATCGCTCTATTGGTAGTCGGGTCGTAAAAATAGAATCCGGCGAGACTTTCGTAATTACCGTCAAATATTAATCCTACAACTTCCTTTTTTGTGTTTATTGCAGCACTTCCGCTATTGCCGCCAACAATATCATGAGTGGAAGCAAAATTTAAAGGTGTCGCAAGATTAATAGAATCTTTTTTTGCTAACCAATTATTTGGTAAACCCCAAGGATAAGTGTTTTCACCAAACGAATAATATCTATCATACATACCAAAATATGTGGTTTTAGCGGGTGCGGTTGTTCCGTTGTACTCGTAACCTTTTGCAACTCCGTCTGTAATTCTAAGCGTTGCAGTTGCATCCGGGGAAATGTTTTCACCGAAAACAGCAAACAACATATCATTGTAAAGTCTGTTTAAGTTTTCTACCGTAGAATTTAATTCTTCGGCTTTAAGTGATAATTCTTTTAATCTGTTATTAAAATTTATAAGAATTTTTAGTAGAGGATCGTCAGTTAAATTAATATTTGCATTATCTGAATCCAAAAAGATTTTAATTTTTTCTTTATTTGCCAAAAACGAATTATTAATTAAATCTTCAGAAAAACTCTTAATTCCTTTATCTGTTTTAAAGAGGTTATTTTTATCAGATAGGTTGTTATTAAGATATTCAACTATAGAAACAAACAATTTTTTTTGCAGTTCGTCTTCCAAGTTTTTAGATAATAATTCTTCTTTAAATTTAAATAACCTTGATTCTTTATAATCGTAATCTCTTAAGCTATCGGGTAATTTTATTTGTTCTATATATTTAATAACTTTCATCGGAACGTCCCAATAAATAACCTGACTTCGTCTAAGGTTTTGCAATGATTCGAACTCATTGCCGATTTTTGAATATTCCTCAAAAACAGTTTTCAAACTTTCTAAAACATGTCCGTATTTTTTAGCTAAAACAGCATCTTCAAATATTTTTTTTGAAACATAGTTTTCGAGTTCCTTTTTTACTTCAAAAAGATTATCACTATTTAAGGCTTTGTACATTCCCTCATATGCTTTTTTGCTATTTCCTATTCCCATCAAGCTATTTAACATTTTTTGATCTTGTGAATTACCGGAAGTATATTCAAAAAAATATGTATCGTAAACACTTTTGATAAAACTATATCGTTTGGCAATGCTGAATTTTTTTAAATATTCTAATTGATAACTTGTATATAACCTATCGGTGTTCCCCGGTCTACCGATTACAAAAGTAAGCTCGTTTTTTACTGCACCTTCTAAATTAAATTTAAACATATCGGTTGTTTTAACAGGATTATTATTCTCGTCATATGCTCGTAAAAAGGCGAAATCTAATTCATATCTGGGGTAAGTAAAATTATCCCAATCCCAACCGGTTGAAGCAATTTGAAATTCCGGAAGCATAACAAGTCTAATATCCGAATATCTTTTATAGGAATGTAAGATATACTTCGCACCGCCGTATAAAGGGATAACTTTACAAACTAATTTGGTGGTTTTTGAATAGTGAGATTCGATTGAATCAATTTTTGAATTTATCAATTCCCTTTTTTCAGAATCGCTTAAACTATTAACAAAATCGTCTAAAATACTACTTGTAATATTTTCTGTATATAATAATTGATCAACAAATAAATTAGGTATCTTCCTTTCGTCTTCTAAATTTTCAGCGTAAAATCCGTTTTGTAAAAAATCTTCTCCCTTTATTTGAGCTTGTAGTGCTATATCCCTTACACAATGATGATTTGTCATTATTAAACCGTCCAAAGAAACAAATGAACCACTACAACCGTAACCGAGTTGTAAGGCTCCCTTCATTACGTCATTGTACCAATCATTGGTTAAATTTGTATTGTATTCCTTATTAATACGCTCAATAGGAATATTGTGAAAAGAATACATTTTACCAAATTGTTCAATAAAATTTTGAGCAAATAAAAAATTACTTAAAATGATAATTAAAATAAAGTATTTAAAAATGTTTTTCATAATTAACCTTTTAATCCTGTTGTGGCAATTCCTGACATAATGTATCTTTGAAAAATAATAAAAATAATTGCTATAGGTAACATACTAATTACTGCACCTGTTAATAATAAATGTCTGTTATCTACATAAGGTGACCTAAAATATTCTAAACCAAGCTGAACCGTTCTAAGTTCCGGGTCATCCAAATACATTAATGGACCCATAACATCCTGCCATGTTGCAACAAATGTAAATAATCCTACAACTATTAAAACAGGTATGCAATTAGGCAATATCAGTTTGTAAAATATTCTTAATCGCGAGCAGCCGTCAATTAATGCACTTTCATCAAGTTCTTTCGGTAAAGTAAGCATGTATTGGCGTAACAAAAAAACATTAAAAGCTCCTGCCGTAAAATGTGGTACTATCAATGGGAGAAAAGTATTTATCCAACCAAGATTTTTATAAATTGCAAAGAGGGGAACCAAAGTAACCTGAGCCGGAACCATTAATGTTGCCAGCAAAAGAATAAATAAGAAATCTCTCCCCTTAAAATTAATTCTTGAAAATCCGTATGCAGCAAACGAAGAGGTTAATAATTGTCCTATTACGGCTAAAATACTAATAATAAAACTATTTTTTAAATAAATTAAAAACCCCGGAGATTCCATTCCGGTAGTTGCTTCGGGACCCTTAAGAGTTTCCGTATAATTATCAAATCGAGCATAAAATTCGTTCACGGGTTTGTGCTCTATATTTTTATAGATCTTTATATTTAATAGTTTTTCGTTTTTAAATTCAGGGACAAACAGTATTTCGCTGTTTTTCCCTTTTTCTTCAAGTACCAATCGAGCTAAAATAATAACCTCTTTATCGGAGTTTGAAAATTTATGAATCGGTAAAGCTCTAAAATTAATTGCAATTCTAGAAGCGAATTTCTCGAGCTGATTATCATTAATTAATTGTACATATGAAAGCGGAAGAAATTGGTCATTCAATTTATAATAGAAACTGCTTGTTTTATCATAGTTAGCTAGTTTTAGCCAATATGAATTATTGTATCTAAAAATTCTATTACTATCATTTATTGTTAATGAAGTATTTTTAGGTCTACTCGGATAAAAAAGCGGGGGACTAACACTCATTGCCTCCCTAGTTTTTAATGATGAAGTTATAACCCAATAAATCGGAAAAAACAAGAATATAGCTGTTGTAGTAAGTAAAATATAAATCAAAATTTTTTGAAAATTTTTAGATTTCATTAATTATTATCCTCAACATATTTTTTTGAAAACTTCAATTGTAAGTATGTTATTAAAAAAATCACTACAAATAATAAAATTGCATAACTACAAGCTTTACCCATTCTTAATCCGTTAAATGCCTCGTCATAAATATTAACAGAATAAAATCGCAAAGAGTCAGACGGGTCACCAATACGAGCGCTACTTTCGGCAAAAAACAGAGCGGGAGTAAAAACTTGAAATGCTCCGATTGTAGTAATAATTACTATAAACAGAATTACCGGTGCTAAAGAGGGGATCGTAATATATAAAAATTTTCGTATAAATCCGGCTCCGTCTATATCCGCAGCTTCATATAATGATTTAGGTATTTGTTTCATCCCGGCATAGTAAACAATCATAGAGCTACCTATCCAAAAGACGTTCATTAATATAACTGTTGTAAAAGCGTTGTTTGCGTCTAACCAATTTATCGGAGAAATACCGATAAACGAAATTAAATAATTTATTACTCCGTATTCTTTATTAAAAAGATTAACCCATAATACGGCTATTGCCGCTCCGGTAAATAATGAGGGAAAATAGAACAGAGATTTGAAGAAATTTATTCCTCGTATGTTATTAGTTAACATAGCTGCAGTAAATAGTCCTCCCAAAACTGTTATTGGAACAACATAAATTACATAACTAAAAGTGCGCTCAAGTCCGATAAAAAAACGTGTGTCGTTAATTAAATCCAAATAGTTTTGAATGCCAATCCATTTAGGTTGGCTTATTAAATTCCACTCGGTGAATGAAAAATATAAAGCGGCAACTATTGGACCTAATAAAAACAATAGAAAACCGGCTATCCAAGGGGAAATTGAAACATATCCGGAAAAATTATCTCTTTTTAGTGATGAATACGGAATAGCTTGATTCTGTTTTATTGATTTAAAGTAATAAAATGCTACAAAAATTAAAAAGAATAATAAAATAATAGGAGCAATTACTTTAACAAAAAAACTTGGATTTACAGGCTCGCCGCGTTTAAAAGCATCCTTGTATTGTGATTCAAGTATTGGAATTTGCTTAGATAAAGTTTCTGATATAAATTGGTTCATTTTTAAAATAAATTTTTGGTACTCGGGTTCAGGTATCTTTCCAAATTTTGAACGTAATTTATTTAACTCCTCATCATATTTTTTATCTAAAATAGCCTCGGTTGATAATCGCCAACTTTCCAAAATCGGTACAAGATAACTGTTGTGGGTAATGATATTTGTAGAAGCAGTTTCCAAATCATATAAAAAGGCTTCACAATATTTTGCACCGTAATCATTATTTATTAATCCGTCTTTTGCTTTTATTAATGCCGGCACACCTCTTAATCTCTTACCGAAAACTAATTGAGGATTATAACTTGCCAAATATTCAACCAATTTCCATGCTTTATCGGGATATTTCGAACCGGAATAAATTGCAACTGAATTAATATCCAATACAAGAACCGGATTTTTAACACGGGGAAAAGGGGTAATTCCATATTCAATGTTGTCTTTGCTTAAATTTCGCAAAATCCAGGGACCGTCGGTTGTCATTGCAAAATTATCGTTGTAAAGTAAAGAGCTTACTGCAAAATTACCGGTTCTAATTGTAGCATCTCCGAGATGAATTCTATCGGCATATTGAAACCTGTAAACTTCAAATATCGCATTAAATAAACTGTCGTTATTTGTTAAATTTATTTTAGTGGGATTAATTTGTCTATTAAAAATGTCTGCACCATACATTCTAAACATAGGCTCATCCCAACCTAATCCTCCCACTATACCGTATTGTAATATTTTCCCTTCGTCATTTCTAACCGTTAATTTTTTTGCTAAATCAATAAATTCATTCCATGTTAGATGTTTATTTGTATATGGGAATTCTGATTCCTGAATTCCGCTTTGGCGTAATTTATTACGTTTATAAATAAGTGCCCTTGTAGGAATATCAAGGGGGAATGTATATTGTTTCCCCTTCCAATTACCCGCTGTAATCCCAATTTGGTGATATTCGTCTAAATTTATTCTACTCTTATTTATAAATTTATCCAAAGGTAGAATTGCGCCTCTTTCAGCCCAAACCGCCATAACGTTACTATGCAGCATCATTACGTCCGGTGCAAGTCCGCTTCCGGATTGAACTTGTAACTTAGCCCAATATTGTCCCCAAGGATATATAGAAATCTCAACTTTAATTTCGGGATTTAGTTTAACAAATTCTTTCATTATCTGTCTAATATATTCAACTTCGCCTGCTTCGCCATATTGTGAATATTTAATTAAAAACTTATCTCCTTTGAATAACTTGTTTTCTATTGTTTCGCCAGCGTTTATCAGTATGGGTAAAAAAAGTTGAACATAAGTGATAAAAATAAATAATCTTAGCATATTAATCATAGTCATATTAAACATTGATGAATTTCGTTATGTAAATTACAATATTTTTTGAACCTATTAAATAAAATATTAATATTTATTTTTTTAAGTTTTATTTTTTATTATAATTATTTAAATTGTAGTACAATTGACTGAAGATGTTTTATTTTAAGAGGGAAGTATGGAAGCATATACAGGAAATAAGCAGAATCTGTTTTTGATTTTTAGTCTGAAGAATAATTATTTCGGAATTAATGCATTAAGTGTAAAGGAAATAATAAAACTACCCGATATTACGAAGGTACCAAATTCTGCATCTGGGGTAAGAGGTATGATAAAGTTTAGGGACAAAGTGATACCAATTATTGATATGCGCTTATTGATGGGATTGAATAGTGTGTATTCTGAAAACATTGAGCTTGTCGAGACCTTGAAGCAAAGAGAAAAGGACCACAATGATTATATACAACATCTTGAGGATTGTTTGTTAAATGATAAAAAATTTACGAAAACATTTAACCCCAAAGAGTGCGAATTTGGCAAATGGTATTATAGTTTTAAAAGTGAAAATATTGTAGTAACTAATTTGCTTGAAGAATTTGAACAACCTCATAATATGATTCACGAATTTGCACAAAAATTAATTAATATGAATTCCGATCATAATCATGAAATCGTTTTAAATAGATTTAACAAAGAAGGTAAGATAAAATTAAATGCTTTAATAAAATTGTTTCATGATCTATATGAGAAAATTAGCACTGAGACCAAGGAATTAGCAATTATATATGAATTGGGCGATAAACTTTTAGGTTTCAGTGTTGATAAGGTTTATAGAATTTATTCTGTTACACAATCTGAAATAAAAGAACTTGAAGGCAATTTAAAGAATGAAGCATTTGACGGATTAATAGATGTAAATGAAAAAATGTGTGTTTTAATAAATGATAAAATATTTTATACAGAATTAAAAGACTTATTTTAAAGTTTACATTTAGCGTCAGGTGACTGGTAACTAATCATTGGTAGCTAGTAGCTTAAAAGTTTTGAACCAGGATTTACAGGAGAAAAGTGACTAGTGAATAGTGAATAGCTACCGGTGACGCGTAACTTATTCAACATATAACACTCAACATTTAGCATTTTATTGAACCAGGATTATCAGGATAAAAGAAGGATTTACAGGATTATTTTGGGTGGTTTTAGCTACTAGCTAACAGCCTTTTATTTAATACTAAACCTTTAACATTTTTGAACCAGGATTATCAGGATAAAAGAAGGATTTACAGGATTTTTATTGGGGGATTTAGCTACTAGCTAACAGCTACTAGTGCCATCCTTTTATTTAACACTAAACCTTTAACACTTAACACTAAAAAAAGAGCCTCAGCGAACGAAATGATTGTAAAGAGCCTCAGCGAGGCGAAATGATTATAACTTATGAAAATACAAATACTTAAAGCCCCGTAGGGGTGACATAATAATCAAAGATTTATATTAAAAAATAAAATGGGTAAAGAAATGGCTAATATGTATTCACAAATTTATATTCAAATAGTTATAGTTGTAAGAGGAAGGCAAAACTTAATACAGACAAATTGGCGCGATGCTTTATTTAAGTATATATCTGGTATTATTAAGAACAAAGGACAAAAGCCAATAATTGTAAACGGTGTAGGCGATCATGTTCACATTTTCATTGGGCTTAAACCAGCAATTGCCATCTCTGATTTAATACGTGATATAAAAAGTAATGCTACAAATTTTATTAACCAAAATCGATTTATAATAGGAAAGTTTGAGTGGCAAGAAGGTGCAGGTGTTTTTTCATATTCTCATTCACAAATAGATGCTGTTTATAAATATATTGCAAATCAAGAAGATCACCATAAAAAACGGACATTTAGAGAGGAATACTTAGAGTTTCTTGTAAAGAATGAGATAGATTTTAAAAAAGAGTATTTATTTGAATTTTACGAATAAAAACATCATAACAATGCCGCCGCCTACGGGGCTTGTGCCATATTATTTAGGGTTGGTTACAATAATGTCGAGCCTACGGCTCTTTGAAATATTGTGAGTTGTGAATAGTGACCGGTAGCCGGTAGTTAAAAGCATTTACAAATTATTTAACACTAAACTTTTAACTTTTTTGAACCAGGATTTACAGGATAAAAGAAGGATTAACAGGATTATTGTTCCTGTAATACCGAGTGTACTGCACAAAATAATTCAAAGGTTATACTAAGCCAGTCACAAGTTGCTATTCACTGGTCACCGGTAGCTAGTGGTTAGTAGCTAAAATCATTTACAAATTATTTAACCTTAAACCTTCAACACTTAAAATTAAAAAGAGCCTTATAGAGGCGAAATGATTGTAACTAATGGAAATATAAGTAGTAAAAGCCCTGTAAGGGTGACATTATAAAAATAACAATAAACCAATGTCGCCCTCACATGCTATAACTCTAAGGTGTTAGATTACGCTTTTATAATTTCTTTTTTACATCGTTTTTAATATCTTTTTTGATTGATTTCCCCAAATCTTTAGTTTCGTTAGCATCGTTTTTGACATCCTTTTTGACCGACTTGCCCAAATCTTTGGTTTCGTTTACATCATTTTTAACATCTTTTTTGACTGATTTCCCCAAATCTTTAGCCTCATTTAAGTCGTTTTTTACATCATTTTTGATTGATTTGCCTAAATCTTTAGTTTCTTTCACATCGTTTTTGACATCCTTTTTGACCGATTTGCCTAAATCTTTAGTTTCGCTCAAATCTTTTTTAACCTCTTTTTTAACCGGATCTTTAATTTGTGCATTTGTAATCGAAAGGCATAATGTGAATATAAATATAATTGAGTATGTTAAATAACTTTTGGAATTCATTTTCTGTTCTCCTAAAAAGTAGATAAAACTATTAATTAATTGGTCTGATTACGGTGTAGAACTTCGCAGGAATATGGAAATCTTTATAAGAAAGAACTATTCTTTATTGTATGTTTTTATTAAAATATTAAAATAACTAATTTTTACATTTTATACAATGTTTACGAATAATAATACTATGTGGTAGTTTTGTAAAGCTATGTGGATTAGCATGTAAATTCCCAATCCACACATAAAACAATTAATATTTTACCATTCCACCATCAGAAATTTTAAATCTTTCAACCATATTATTCAAAGTATCAGTTAGATCATTTAGCTCGCTACTGGCTTCTGCAATTTGTGATACATCTTTTGCTGTTTGCTGCGAAACGCTATTAATTGAATCAATATTTTTGCTTATTTGTTCTGCGGCAGTTGACTGTTCTTCGGAAGCTGAAGCAACTTGCATAATAGCATCATTAACTTTAGAAGTATTAAAAATTATATCTTTTAACGATTCACCGGCTTTTTGAGCTAAATTTTTACCTTCTAAAACTTTTGTTGTTCCGTTATCCATTGATTGAACTGCTTCTTTTGTATCTGTTTGAATTTGCTTAATCATTGTTGCAATTTCTTTTGTTGCCTTGGATGTCCTTTCCGCAAGTTTTCGTACTTCATCGGCAACAACGGCAAATCCGCGTCCTTGTTCTCCTGCTCTTGCTGCCTCAATAGCAGCATTTAGTGCTAATAGGTTGGTTTGATCTGCAATATCGTTAATAACTTGTACGATTTCGCCGATCATATTACTGTTTTCACCTAAATGTTTAACAATTTTTGCCACTTGATCTACTGCTTCCGAAATATTTAACATCCCTTCAATAGTTTGATTAACTATTCTACCGCCTTCGGTAGCAAATTCGGCAGCTTGTTTCGAGTAATTACTTGCTATATTTGCACTTTGGCTTGTTTCATAAATAGTTCTACTCATTTCTTCTATTGCTGCGGCAACTTCGCTAGTTTGAGCACTCTGCTCGTGGGCACCTGCAGAAATTGTGTCTGTATTTCTCATTATTTTATCACTTGATGACTTAGTGTGCGATACTGCATAATTCAATTCTTCAATCATCTTTCTAATATTTGAAACCGAATTGTTAAAAGAATGGAAAAGCTTCCCAATTATGTCATCTTTTTCAATTTGTAGATCAACAGTTAAATCTCCGTTTGCAAATTTACCCATGGCGGTCATCATTTGTTCGGATTTTTCAGTTAAATATTTTTGTTGTTTAATTGCTTCTTCTTCTGCGGTTTTTGCGGCTAAAGCAGATTCGTTTGCAATTTTTTCTTTTTCCTTAATTTGTATAATTGAGTTATTAATTCCTTCTACCATATTGTTAAAAGAGTTAGCTAATAATCCGATTTCATCATTCGTGTTAATATCAACTCTTACCAATGTGTCTCCTTTGCTAACCTTATCAGCAGTCGAAGCAAGCTTTTTGATGTGAACTAAAATTATTCTATTTACTAAAAAATAGAGGATAGCTATTATTGATATACCAAATAATATTGAAGCAATAATTAATCCTAGCTTAACTACATTTACACGGCTTTCAATATCACCGATCGGATAAGCTGCAACAATACTGTAACCCCAATTATTATAAGTTGTACTTTGAACATCCCAATTATCAAACTTGGAAGATGTTTTTGATGAAATTACATTTTCGGCTTCTTCCTTTGATATCGACGAAGATAAAAACTCAATTTTGTTTTTATCATTTGCCAGGGCGACAAAGCCGTTATCTAATATCTTGG
>JAEXOD010000020.1 GCA_023447335.1 Bacteroidota bacterium | reverse complement strand
GGGATGGGGGATGAGTGCGGTTAAAAAGCATTGCGGAATAATAAACGAATTTGTTGTAATATCATTACTCGTAAAAAACTCTAATAAACAACTTTTGATTAGTCTCTTTTTTTGTTCCGAAGTGTTTTATAATTCGTGTATTAAACTTCTTTCCTATCCAAACGTTAATCTCTATTTTTGTAAACTTCTTCCGCCATACTTTTGAGTAACTAAAACGTTAAAGCCAAAAAATAATTAGGTAAAAAGTAAAAAAGTTTAAAATATATTTGCTTTTTCCGTTTGATTACCTTATATTTTGAGCCATTATTTCAAAAATTCCTTAATAATTAAACATTATGACATTAGATAACTTAGATATTAAAATATTGAATATGCTTCAAGAGAATGCCAGAACAAAGCGTAATGTAATGGCAGAAGCAATCGGATTATCATTACCATCGTTAAGCGATAGATTGAAAAAGCTTGAAGAAAACGGAATAATTGAAGGGTATTATACAAAACTTAACAGAAAGTTTTTTAAATATGACATTATGGCATTTGTATCAATTGTAATGGAATCATCGAAATATTATGATGAATTGGCAGAAAACATAAAAAACACACCCGAAATATTAGAATGTTATTCTGTGTTAGGCGAAGGTTCTCATATTGTAAAAGCAGTTGTAAGTGATACAAAAGCATTAGAAAATTTATTGAGCAAAATACAATCATGGGCGGGAGTAACAAGAACAGTATCCTCATTTGTATTATCTGCAATAAAAGAGTCAACTAAAATAAATATATAAAGGATAAATTATGCCAAAAACAAAATCAAGTGCGCAGAAAGTCGTTGATTACATAAAAGAGAACGACATTAAGTTTGTAGATTTTAAATTTATGGATTTCCCCGGTCAGTGGCAACATATTACTATACCTGCTGCAGAATTTAGTATCAATACATTTGAAAACGGAGTAGGTTTTGACGGTTCATCGATGCGTGGCTGGAAAGCAATACACGAAAGCGATATGTTGCTTATTCCTGATGCAGATTCCATGTTACTGGATCCTTTTGTAAATGCACCGACAATAAGTTTAATTTGTGATGTTTATGAACCTGCCACGAAAGAAAAATACGGTAGATGCCCAAGAAATATAGCTCAAAAAGCAGAAGCTTTCTTAAAATCGACCGGTTTAGCAGATGTAGCATTTTTTGGACCCGAAGCTGAATTTTTTGTTTTTGATGATGTTCGGTTTGACACACAACCAAACAGTCAGTTCTATTTTGTAGATAGTGACGAAGGACGTTGGAATAGCGGTAGAGAAGAAAATCCAAATTTGGGTTATAAACCCAGATTTAAAGAAGGATATTTTCCCGTATCGCCTACAGATTCGTTAAATGATTTAAGGAATGAAATGTGCTTACGTTTAATGGATGCCGGAATACCGGTAGAAGCACAGCATCATGAAGTTGCCAGCGGTGGTCAGTGCGAAATAGATTTACGTTATCAACCTTTATTAAAAGCAGCAGATCAATTATTATTATTTAAATACATTGTAAAAAATACTGCAAGATTAAACAACAAAACCGTAACTTATATGCCTAAGCCAATTATTGGCGATAACGGTAGCGGTATGCACGTACACGTAAGTTTGTGGAAAAAAGGAGAACCTTTATTTGCAGGAAACGGATATGCAGGACTAAGTGAAATGGCGTTATATTTTATAGGCGGATTATTGAAACATGCTCCTGCATTATTGGCAATAACAAATCCTACTACGAATTCATATAAAAGATTAGTTCCCGGTTTTGAAGCACCCGTAAATTTAGCTTATTCACAAAGGAACAGAAGTGCGTCTATCAGAATTCCGATGTACTCGGCATCACCAAAAGCAAAACGAGTAGAATTCCGCTGTCCGGATCCGTCTTCAAATCCATATTTAGCATTTGCTGCAATATTAATGGCTGGTGTTGACGGAATATTAAATAGAATAGATCCGGGAGATCCTTTAGATAAAGATATTTATGATATGGCACCCGAAGAATTGAAGAACGTTCCTTCAACTCCCGAATCATTACAGGCTGCATTAAAAGCCTTAGCAGAAGATCACGAATTTTTATTACGCGGTGACGTATTTACCGAAGACGTAATAAACGCATGGATAAATTATAAAGTGGAAAAAGAGATTAAACCAATGTCGTTGTTACCGCATCCGTTTGAATTTTCACTTTATTACGACGTATAATAAGCTTACCACTCAACTCAAATAGAAAGGCTATCGGGGAAATTAAAAATACCCGGTGGCTTTTTTTATTTTAAACTTACTAAAAAATATTATTAGCAACAAAAGTTTATATAAAGCGTCTAAATTGTTTTAACTAATAATGGGTGTGATATGAGGAAATTTATTTTCTTGTTTCTATTAAGTTCTTATATTTTTGCACAATTACCCGAAATAAACGTTCCGTATAAGAGATACGTTTTAAAAAACGGGTTAAATGTATTACTTCATGAAGATCATACGTTACCGATTATAAGCTTAAATACATGGTATCATGTAGGAAGCGGTAATGAAAAGAAAGGTTTAACAGGATTTGCTCACCTTTTTGAGCACTTGATGTTTGAAGGAAGCGGGCATGTTGCCGAAGGATTATTTGACGGATATCTAGAAGCTGCAGGCGGTGATAATAACGGTTCTACAAATACGGACCGAACAAATTATTGGGAAACCGTTCCTACTAATGCTCTTGAATTAGCTTTATATTTAGATAGTGACAGAATGGGGTTTCTTAAAGACGCAATGACTCCGGAAAAAGTGGACGGGCAACGTTCCATTGTAATGAATGAAAAAAGACAAAGTGTGGATAATGCACCATACGGACGTGCATGGGAATATTTAATGGGGAATTTATTCCCGGATGAACATCCTTATTCTCATACTATTATAGGAAGCATGCAAGATTTGCAAGCAGCTTCATATCAAGATGTTTTGAATTTTTGTGATACCTATTATGTCCCTAATAATGCAAGTTTGGCAATTGCAGGAGATATAAATATTGAAGAAACAATTAAACTGGTTGAAAAATATTACGGTGATATTCCTGCCGGTAATAAAGTACCTCCGGTTAAATTAGTTCATGCAGAGTTAAATGAAGAAAAAATAATTACAGCCGAAGATAAAGTTCAACTACCTCGTTTATATATGGCTTGGTTATCACCAGCTCAGTATGCACCGGGAGATTGTGAAATGGAATTATTAGCTTCCATTTTAGCAGGCGGAAAAAACTCCAGACTTTACAAAAAATTAGTTTATGATTTACAAATTGTACAAGATATAACGGCATTTCAATATAATCTTAAAATTGGCGGAGGTTTTATGATTGAAGCGACTGCCAAAGACGGTGTTTCGTTAGATAAAATAAAAGAAGAAATACAAAAAGTACTTGATGAAATAAAAACTAATCCGCCAACAAAAAGAGAGTTGGAAAGGGCTGTGAATCAATTTGAATCGACATTTCTAAGCAGTTTAGAATCTGTCGGAGGATTTGGCGGAAAAGCTGACTTGTTGAATCAATATTATTTCTTCACCGGAAATCCTGATTATTTTAATGAAAATATAACAAGGTATCGCTCTGTTT
Organism: Bacteroidota bacterium; assembly: GCA_023447335.1. GTDB lineage: Bacteria > Bacteroidota > Ignavibacteria > Ignavibacteriales > Melioribacteraceae > JAEXOD01. Next base: position 4,128 of record JAEXOD010000020.1, on the reverse strand, counting down.
CTGAAAGAGATATACAGACTTATGCCGTAACATATTTAAAGGATAAAGCCAGAGTGGTTTTAAGTATTGTTCCGGAAGGTAAAACGGATTTGGCGGTTAAACAAATTTCTGCGGAGGTAAAATAATTATGAAAAAATTAATTATAATTGCGTTGATGATAGCTACAACATTTGGAAATAGTTATGCACAAGGTTTAGATAGAACTAATCCGCCAAAGTTAGGAACACCTCCAAAATTAAGTCTTCCTTTACCCGAAAAATTTAGTTTATCAAACGGAATAGAAGTTACATTAATTGAAAAAAAGCAAGTTCCGTTAGTTGATATAAACATTGTTATTAATGCAGGTGCCGTAAATGAAAATGAAGAAAATGCAGGTATTTTTAATTTTACTGCAGATTTACTTGATGAAGGTGCGGACGGTAAAAATGCTTTACAGATAGCAGATGAAATAGACTATTTGGGTGCTTCCGTTCAAACATATTCAAGTTATCATGAAAGCGGGATTGCACTACATACGCCGTTAAGTAAATTGGATGCTGCGTTAAAAATTACTTCAGATATTTTATTAAAGCCAGATTTCCCGGAAGCTGAATTCAAAAGATTAAAAAATGAACGGTTGGGAACTTTGATGCAGTTTTTTGACGAACCAAGAAGAATTGCAAGTATGAGTTTTAATAAACTATTATGGGGATTTGATCATCCTTACGGAAGACCTACTATAGGAACAGAAAAAACAATTAAAAAATTTGATAGAAATGCGGTAGTTAAGATTTACAACTCATATTTTAAAGCCGATAATGCACAAATAGTAGTTGCCGGTGATATAAATAAGAAAGATTTAAAAGATATATTAGAAAAATATTTCTCGAAGTGGGAAAAAGGAAAAATTCAGGAAACTAAGTTTGTTAAAAAAGATGCTCCGAAATCAACTACTATATATATTGTTGATAAACCGGGATCTGCACAATCGGTTATTTATCTCGGGACAATTGGTGTACAACGTAACACTAAAGATTATACGGCAATTTCGGTTATGAATACTATTTTAGGCGGTTCGTTTACGTCAAAATTAAACGATAACCTACGCGAAAAGCACGGTTACACTTATGGTGCAGGATCATTTTTTAACTTTAGAAAAGAAACAGGTTCTTTCGCCGCTTCTTCAAGCGTACAAACGGAAGTTACGGATAGCGCATTATATCAATTCTTCTATGAATTTAACGAAATTAAAAAACCTTTAGCGGATGCCGATCTTACAAAGGGAAAAAACTATTTGGCTTTAAGTTATCCTAGTTATTTTTCGACAGTAAGCGATGTTCAAAATCAATTAACCGATATGGTAGTGAATAATTTATCGCCAAATTACTTTAATTCTTTTGTTACGGATGTATTAAACACCTCGAGAGAGGAGGTTAAAGCTGTTGCCGAAAAGTATATTAAAACCGATAAAATGGTTGTAGTTTTGGTAGGTGATAAAGAAAAGATATATGAATCTGTTAAAAAACTTGGAATTGGCGAAGTAAAGGTTTTTTCGATAAAAGAAATTTTAGGAGAAATGCCTACATTAATTGATTAGCAGTGATAAGCCGGGTATAAAAACTCGGCTTTTATTTTCCGTAAAGTAAGGTTTCAACTCCTTCGCATAAAATATGGGCAACAGTAATATGCCCTTCTTGTATTCTTTGAGTATTAAAAGAAGGGATTAAAACAGGGTAGTCTACCAAATCTTTAAGTTTACCGCCGCTTCCGCCTAAAAATCCTATGGTTATCATACCTTTTTCTTTTGCGACATTAACTGCTTTAATAACATTAGGGGAATTACCGCTAGTAGATATAGCTAATAAAGCATCTCCTTTATTTCCAAGTCCTTCTACTAATCTGGCAAAAATATTTTCGAATCCGATATCATTTCCGCCGGCAGTTAAATTACTGGTATCGGTGGTTAAAGCAATTGCAGGTAAAGCCGGTCTTTGAATATGATGGCTAAGTCTTATCATAAATTCGGCTGCAATATGTTGACAATCTGCCGCACTTCCGCCGTTACCGCATAGTAAGAGTTTATTCCCGGATTTATAAATGTTTGTAACAGCTGAAACCATATTAAAAATTTGATTTGAACATTTATCCAATATTTCCAGTTTAACTTTACTGCTTTCCGTTAAAGAGTCTATAATAAATTGATTTAATTCCAATTAATACTCCTAAATAGTTATAGTTCTTTTGGGGTTAATATGAATAGCTGCGGCAAATTCTTTTATTAAACCAAAATTTTCTTCTTTTTCAAAATAGTTTCCCGTAACAATCATTTTAGCACCGGCTAAAACCTTATTATGAGCGTCATCCGGTGTTCTAATACCTCCGCCAACAATAATAGGAATATCGCAATAAGAAGAGACCACTTTAACCATTTCATTCGGAACACTATTTAATGCTCCGCTTCCGGCTTCTAGATACACGGTTTGCATACCCAAATACTGAGCAGCTAAAGCGGTTGCGGCTGCAATTTCCGGTTTGTTACGAGGTATAGGCATACTACTGCTAATATATTCTGCCGTTGTTTTACTTCCGCTTTCAATTAACATATAACCGGTACTAATCGGTTCAATCCCGTATTTTTTTATTATGGGAGCGGCTAAAACGTGTTCACCTATTAATTGGTGGGCATTTCTTCCGCTGATTAGTGAAATAAACAAAAGTGCGTCAGCAAAACGAGATACTTGAGAAACCCCGCCCGGAAATATAACAACCGGCTTGTTAGTATCTTTTTTAATGTCATTTATGCAAACGTCTAAATCGCCGCCGACCATTAAACTACCGCCGATTAAAAAGCCGTCAACATCGCTTTCTAATGCAATATCAACAAGCTTACGTAATTTGCTTCCGTTTGTTTTATCAGGATCGACCAATATAAAATATGCTGAACCTTTTTGCCTATAGATATCTTGTATATAATTAAATATTTTCATTCTAAACATTCAAATTTTAACTTGTTAAAGATAAGAAACTTTACTATAATTCTCATCAAAAAAAACCATTTAATATAAATATTATGAGCCTAAAAACAAAAGAAAAAGATGAATTACCCAAATTTTGTGATTTTTTTTGCAAATACGCTTTATTTACAGACCCTAACTCAATAGGCGGATGCCGAAGAGAAGTAGCCGTTTGGTGTGAAAAAATTAAAAAATATAACAATAAAAACAATAAATGTATAGCTAAGAAATAATGACTTGTTATATAAATCACAACTTCTAAAATTTGACAACTTCTATCTTGACAAAATTATCTTTTTTATATAATTTAATATCGAAAATTTAAATTTGGAGAATAAACATGAAAAAAATAGTACTATTATTCTTTTTTCCGATTTTGCTAATAGCACAAAATGCAGGGGGGATTTTTTCGGTAGGTCCAAATATGAATGCGCCAAGAATGGCTCATCACCACGTAGTTTTAGATAACGGTGATATTTTACTATTGGGTGGGCATACAACGGGCTTTGTATCATTAAGTACCGCAGAAATATTTAACGGTAATAATACTTTTGTTCCTCTTAATATGAACTATCCGCATGACTCTCCGGCTTTTGTTAAACACTCAAACGGTTTGTATTATATTTTTGGCGGTTCTGATGATTTGGGAATTGCTCCCGGTTTTACTACTGTTGATGTTTTTAACGCTACAACAAATTCATTCAGCCCCTTAGCAACAACTATGAACTATGGAAGGATGATTACTAACGGAACCGAATTAGCTAACGGTAAAATTTTGATAGTCGGTGGTTGGTACGACAATAATAGTGCAACTTACGGGGAAATATTTGACCCTATAAGCGGTACCTTTACCGTAACAGGACCGCTAAATACACCACGTTCAAGTCCTATCGTCGTTCCTACAACAGACGGTAAAGCATATATTTTTGGCGGTATGGGTGTATATGGTAGCCCCTATTTTGAAAATGTTGAGGAGTATGATCCTGCCACCAATCAATTCACTGCAATCTCGCCGACTATATTTGATAGTCCAACAGGATTATCTTTGTTTAACAATTATAAAGTAAGTAGTAGTAATTTAGATTATAACGGTAATTATATATATTATACTACTGAAACAGCAACAGGTAATACC